>JBOICR010000044.1:0-2188 GCA_050740195.1 Nevskiaceae bacterium
GCGTGCGCGGTCGAGGCGCTGACCACGCAGAACCGCTCGCTGCTGATGGCGCTGGCCTACGGCGTGGTGCGCGAGCACGCGCTGCTGACCGCGCTGACCGTGAAGCTGCTCGACAAGCCTCTCGAGAAATCGCCCGAGGTTCAGGCGCTGCTGCTGTGCGGGTTGCACCAGCTGCGCAGCATGCGCATGCCGGCGCATGCCGCAGTCGCCGAGACCGTCAACGCGGTGGTGCTGCTGGAGGCGCACTGGGCGCGCGGCATGGTCAACGCCGTGCTGCGGCGCTACCAGCGCGAGCGCCGGGAACTCGAGGATGCGCTGCCGACCGATCCGGTCGTGCGGCTGTCGCACCCGACCTGGCTGGTCGATGCGATCCGGCGCGACTGGCCGCGCGTGTGGAAGAAGGTGCTGCTCGAGAACAACGAGCAGGCGCCGCTGGCGCTGCGGGTGAACCGCCGCCACTCGAGCCCCGCCGAGTACGTCGCGCGCCTGCCCGGCGCGAGCCTGTCCGGGCGCGTCGTTCCGGTTGCGCCCGATGCCGTCGTGCTCGATGACGCGGTGCCGGTGGAGAAGCTGCCCGGGTTCGCCGAGGGGCACGTCTCGGTGCAGGACGCCGCCGCGCAGCTCGCGGTCGAGCTGCTGGAGCTCAAACCTGGCGTGCGTGTGCTGGACGCCTGCGCGGCGCCGGGCGGCAAGAGCGCGCACATTCTCGAGCGCAGCGCCTGCGAGCTGACCGCGCTCGACGTCGACGCGCAGCGCCTGGCGCGCGTCGAGGAGACGCTGGCGCGGCTGAAACTCGTTGCGACCGTGCGTGCCGGCGACGCGCGCGAGCCGAAGGCCTGGTGGGACGGCAAGCCGTTCGACCGGATCCTGTGTGACGCGCCCTGCTCCGGCA
Source organism: Nevskiaceae bacterium (assembly GCA_050740195.1). Classification (GTDB taxonomy): domain Bacteria; phylum Pseudomonadota; class Gammaproteobacteria; order Nevskiales; family Nevskiaceae; genus JACPFV01. Next base: position 893 of record JBOICR010000044.1, read on the forward strand.
CCGGCGTGATTCGCCGCCACCCGGACATCAAGTGGCTGCGCCGGCCGGGCGACCTGCCGCGCATGGCACAGACCCAGCTCGAACTGCTGCACGGCCTGTGGCCGCTGCTCGCGCCGGGCGGCGCGCTGCTCTACGCGGTGTGCTCGGTGCTGAACCAGGAGGGTGGCGCCGTGATCGAGCAATTTCTCGAGCGCGAACCGGGCGCGCGCGTCGAGCCGATTGACGCGGGTTGGGGCGAGGCGCAGCCTTGCGGGCGGCGCATCGCGCCCGGTGGAGATTTCGATGGCTTCTTCTACGCGAGGCTGAGAAAAATATGAGCACGCGAATCCACGCCTGGGCGGCCGACAGGGCCAAGGCCGTGCTGAAGCCGTTCGAGTACGACCCCGGCCCGCTCGGCGCCGAGCAGGTCGAGATTGCGGTGGAGCATTGCGGCGTCTGCCACTCGGACGTTTCGATGCTCGACAACGAATGGGGCAACGCGCAGTACCCGTTCGTCGGCGGCCACGAGACCGTCGGCACGATCACCGCGCTCGGCGCGCAGGCCAAGGGACTGAAAATCGGCCAGCGCGTCGGTGTCGGCTGGTTCATCGGCTCGTGCATGCACTGCGCGGCGTGCATCGGCGGCGATCAGCACCTGTGCGCGACACGCGAGGAAACGATCGTCGGCCGGCACGGCGGCTTCGCCGATCGCCTGCGCGCCCACTGGGCGTGGGCCTTCCCGCTGCCGGACGGCGTCGACGCGGCGAGCGCCGGGCCGCTGTTCTGCGGTGGCATCACCGTGTTCAGCCCGATCCTGCTCAACGCCATCCGGCCGCTCGACCGCGTCGGCGTGGTCGGCATCGGCGGGCTCGGCCACCTCGCGGTGAAGTTCCTGCGTGCGTGGGGCTGCGAGGTCACCGCCTTCACCTCGACGGCGGCCAAGCACGCCGAGGCGGTCTCGCTCGGCGCGCACCACGCGGTGGCGAGCACCGACAAGGCGGCGCTGAAGGCGTTGCGCCGCAGCCTCGACTTCATCCTGGTCACGGTCAACGTCGCGCTCGACTGGAATGCGTTCATCGCCGCGCTGAAGCCGAAGGGCCGGCTGCATTTCGTCGGCGCGGTGCTGGAGCCGCTGTCGGTGCCCGCGTTCAGCCTCATGGCGCCGAAGGTCATCACCGGCTCGGGCACCGGCAGCCCGACGCACATCGCGCAGATGCTGGAGTTCTGTGCGCGCCACAGGATCGCGCCGCAGGTCGAGTACTTTCCGATGGCCAAGGTGAACGACGCGCTCGACCATCTGCGCGCCGGCAAGGCGCG
>JBOICR010000045.1:0-2930 GCA_050740195.1 Nevskiaceae bacterium
TGGGGCGATTTCTCCACGGGCGGCAGCCGCGGCATCCGGACGTCGCACGAGTACGTCCGCAAGGGCGGCGCCACGGCACGCATGATGCTGGTCCAGGCCGCGGCCGACGCCTGGGGGGTGCCTGTCGCCGACTGCGGCGCGGCCAACAGCGTGATCACGCACAAGCCGTCCGGCCGCACGACCACGTACGGCAAGGTGGCGGAAGCCGCGGCCAAGCTGACCCCGCCGGCCAATGTCACGCTCAAGGACCCGAAGGACTGGAAGCTCATCGGCAAGTCGGTGAAGCGCCTGGACACCCTGCCGAAAGTGACCGGCGCGCAGGTCTACGGGTTCGACCTGAAGCTGCCCGGGATGCTCAACGCCGCGATCAGGGACTGTCCGGTCTTCGGCGGCAAGGTGAAGAGCTTCGAGGCCGCCAAGGTGACGGGCATGCCGGGCGTCCGGCACGTGGTGCCCGTCGGCAATTCCGCGGTCGCCGTCGTGGCGGATACGTGGTGGCACGCCAAGACCGCCCTCGACGCGCTGCCCATCGACTGGGACGAGGGCCCGAGCGCCCAGGTCTCGAGCGCCGCGATCGCCGAGATGCTGAAAGCCGGCCTCGGCGCCGACCAGGCTTTCGTCAACAACCAGAACGGCGACGCCAAGGCCGCCATCGCCGGCGCCGTGAAGAAGGTCGAGGCGGTGTACGCCTATCCGTTCCAGAACCACGCGCCGATGGAGCCGATGAACGCCACGGCGAAGTACACACCGGATCGCTGCGAAGTCTGGGTGCCAACGCAGAATGGCGAGGCCGCGTTCGCGGCGACGCTGGCGGCGTCCGGCCTCCCGGCCGACAAGTGCGAGGTCTACAAGATCAACCTCGGCGGCGGTTTCGGACGGCGCGGGGCCTTCCACGACTACGTCACACAGGCCGTCCTGATCGCCAAGCAGATCCCGGGCACGCCGGTGAAGCTCCTGTGGTCGCGCGAGGAGGACATGACACACGGAAAGTATCACCCGGTCATGCAGGCGAAGCTGACCGGCGGGCTGGACGCGGCCGGCAACCTGGTCGGGTTGCAGATCCGCCTGTCGGGGCAGTCGATCCTCACGAACGTGTTCCCGCAGATGCTGCAGAACGGAATGGACTTCCTCACCTTCCAGGGGCTCCACGAGAAAGGGGACTTCGCCCTCGGCTACAGCGTCCCCAATCTCCTGATCGACCATGCGATGCGCAACACGCACGTCCCGCCGGGGTTCTGGCGCGGCGTGAACATCAACCAGAACGCCATCTTCATGGAGTGCTTCATGGACGAGCTCGCGCACGCCGCCGGTCAAGACGCGCTCGAGTTCCGACGCAAGCTGATGGGAAAGCATCCGAAGCACCTCGCCGTGCTGAACGCCGTGGCCGCCCGGGCAGGATGGGGCAAGCCGGCCCCGACAGGCGTGTATCGCGGACTCGCCCAGATGATGTCGTTCGGCAGCTACGTGGCGGCGTGCGCCGAGATCTCGGTCAGCGACGGCAACAAGGTCAAGGTGCAGCGCATCGTCTGCGCGACCGATCCCGGGTACGCCGTCAACCCGGCGCAGATCGAACGGCAGATCGCGGGGTCGTTCGTCTATGGATTGTCCGCGTTGTTCATGGAGGAGTGCACGGTCAAGGACGGCCGCATCGAGCAGACGAACTTCAGTAACTACGACTCGATGCGGATCGCGCAGATGCCGAAGGTCGAGTCGATCGTCATGCCCTCCGGGGGGTTCTGGGGTGGGGTCGGTGAGCCGACGATCTGCGTCGCGGCGCCGGCGGTCCTGAACGCGTTCTTCGCCGCCACCGGCCGACGCATCCGCACGTTCCCGCTGAAGAACCACGGCGTCCAGATGGTGTAGGCCATGCGCAGGGTCCTGGCCGCTGCGATCGGATGCGCGTCGATCGCAGCGGCAGCCGTGGCGTCGGCCGAGCCGCCGGCCGGCGCGGCGGCGTGCTCGGGTTGTCATCCGGCCTCCGCACGGGTAACGTCGCCGGTGCTCCGCCTCGCCGGGCTCGATCAAGGCCGAATCGTCAGGGCGATGGAGGAGTTCCGCTCGGGGAAGCGGCCCGCCACCGTCATGGACCGGATCTCCAAGGGGTTCACCGACAACGAAATCCAGGCCATCGCCGCCTGGTACGCGTCGCAGCGGTGAAAGCGGGCCGCCGCGAGTTCCTCAAGTCCGCTGCCGCGGTCGCCGCCTCGGCCGCGCTCTTCTCCGTTCCGGCCATCGCACGAGGAGCCGCCCCGCGCGTCGTCGTGGTGGGCGGCGGCTTCGCCGGCACCTCCTGCGCCCGCGCCCTCCGGAAGGCCGACCCTTCCATCGCCGTGACGCTGGTCGAGGCGAACGGGACGTTCACCGCCTGCCCGTTCAGCAACGCGGTGATCGCCGGCTTGCGAGAGCTGAGCGCGCAGCAGTTCACGTACGAGCGCGTCGCCGCCGACGGCATCGTCGTCGCCCGTACGACCGCGACCGCCGTCGACGCGCAGGCGCGGTCGGTCACGCTCGCGGACGGCACACGCCTGCCGTATGACCGGCTGGTCCTGGCGCCGGGCATCGAGATCCGCTGGGGCGCGCTGCCGGGCTATGACGAGGCGGCGGCCGGGCAGATGCCGCACGCCTGGCGAGCGGGCGAGCAGACCTTGCTGTTGCGCCGCCAGCTCGAAGACATGCCGGACGGCGGGCTCGTCGTGATCTCGGCGCCGGCGAATCCGTTCCGCTGCCCGCCCGGGCCCTACGAGCGCGCCAGTTTGATCGCGCACTATCTGAAGACGAGGAAGCCGCGCTCCAAGCTGATCGTCCTCGACGCCAAGGAGGCATTCTCCAAGCAGCGGCTGTTCCAGAGCGCTTGGAGCGAGCTCTACCCGAGCTTGCTCGAGTGGGTGCCGCTGTCCAAGGGCGGCAACGTCACCTCGGTGGACGCCGCG
>JBOICR010000046.1:0-9122 GCA_050740195.1 Nevskiaceae bacterium
GAAGTGTTCATCCAGCGCGCGTCGCGCCATGGCCTGGTCGGCAACATCTACAAGGGCATCGTCAAGCGCGTGCTGCCCGGCATGCAGGCAGCGTTCGTCGAGATCGGGCTCGAGCGCACCGCGTTCCTGCACGCCGCCGACATGCTGCGCCCGGCCAACGGCGCCGGCGAACTGGCCGAGATCGTGGCCGACCAGGCCGCGACCGCCGAGACGCTGCCGATCGACCGGCTGCTGTCCGAGGGCCAGGACGTGCTGGTGCAGGTGCTGAAGGATCCGCTCGGCACCAAGGGCGCGCGGCTGACGACGCTGCTGTCGATCCCGTCGCGCTACCTGGTGCTGCTGCCGTTCGACCGCCACGTCGGCGTCTCGGCCCGCATCGAGGACGAGGCCGAGCGCGAGCGGCTCAAGGACCTGGTCGGACCGCTGGTGCGCGACAAGGCGCCGGCGTACGGCGTGATCGTGCGCACCGCCGGCGAGGGCGCCGACGAGGCGGCGCTGGCCGCCGACCTCGAGTTCCTGCTGCGGCTGTGGGAGTCGGTCAGCGCGCGCGCCGGCGCCGCCGCGCCCGGCACGCTGGTGCACGGCGACCTGCCGCTGTCGATGCGCATCCTGCGCGACCTGCTCGGCACCGAGGTCGACCGCGTGCGCATCGACAACTCCGCCGAGTGCGAGCGCGTGCGGCGCTTCGCCGAGACCTTCGTGCCGCAGGCGGCGAACCGCGTGGAGCAGTATGACGGCGCCGCGCCGATCTTCGACCTGTTCGGCGTCGAGGACGACCTGAACCGGGCGCTGGACCGTCGCGTCGAGCTGAAATCCGGAGGTCACCTCGTCATCGACCAGACCGAGGCGATGACGACGATCGACGTCAACACCGGCGCGTTCACCGGCCACAAGAACCTCGAGGAGACGATCCTCAAGACCAACCTCGAGGCGGCCCAGGCGATCGCGCGCCAGCTGCGGCTGCGCAACCTCGGCGGCATCATCATGCTCGACTTCATCGACATGCGAAACGACGCCCACCGCGCGCAGGTGTTGCGCGCGCTCGAGAAAGAGCTGCGGCGCGACCCGGCGCGCACGATGGTCCACCCGTTCTCGGCACTCGGCCTGGTCGAGATGACGCGCAAGCGCACGCGCGAGAGCCTCGGCCACATCCTGTGCGAGCCTTGCCAGGCCTGCGAGGGCCGCGGCAGCGTCAAGACGGTCGAGACCGTGTGCAACGAGATCATGCGCGACATCGCGCGCTCGGCCCGCCAGTTCGAGGCCAAGGCGTTCCTGGTGATCGCGTCGCCCGGCATCATCGCCCGGCTCACCGACGAGCAGCCGCAGGCGCTGGCCGAGCTCGAGGAGCAGCTGCACCGGCCGATCCGCATGCAGGCCGAGCCGCAGTACCTGCGCGATGCCTACGACGTGGTGCCGCTCTAATGGAACGGGCGCCACGGCGGTTCTGGACCTTCGCGATCAGCGCCGGCGCGGTGCTGGTGATCCTGGCGGCGGCGGCCAGCGGCGTGTTCCGCCTGGCGGTGCAGGCGATCCCGGGCTACCGGGAACAAGTGGAGCGCGACGTACGCGAGCTGACCGGCCAGAACGTGCGCATCGGCGACCTCGCGCTGACCTGGCAGTACTACTACCCGAGCCTCGACCTGAACGGCGTCACGCTGCTGGCCGCCGACGGCAAGACGGCCGTGCTGCAGGCCGAGCGGCTGCGGCTGGGTTTTGCGCTGACGCGGCTGGCGCGCGGCGACACGACGCCCAACCGCCTCGAGCTGCAGGGCATGGGCCTCAACGCGACGATCGATCGTGACGGCGAGCTGTCGGTGCAGGGCATCGAGTCGCCGGGCGGCGAGCCCGGCGAGGCGCTCGAGGGCCTGCGCGCCCTGACGAAATTTTCGCGCCTGCGGCTCGAGCGCTGCCGCCTGAACCTGCGCGACGAGCGCCGCGGCGCCGAGGTCTGGTCGTTCGGCATCGAGCGGGCGTCGCTGGACCGCGGCCTGCTCGGCGACGTGGTCGCGGTGGACCTCGCGCTGCCGGCACCGCTGGGCGACTCGGCGCATTTCGAATCGTCCTTCAGCGGCGATCTGCTGCAGCCCTCGACCTGGTCCGGGACGGTCAGCGGTTTCATGAACGGCCTGGTCGCGCAGACCTGGCTGGGGCCGGCGCTGGTGCGCGGCGCCAACGTCGTCGCCAACGACGCCGAGGTGCGCTTCCAGGGCCGCATCGAGAAGGGCCGGCCGACGTCGGTGACGGTGGCGTTGCACACCGGCACCGTACGCGCACGCCGCGCGCAGCACGCGGCGGCGCTCGACGCACTCGAGATCCAGGTCGAGGTCGAGGTGCTTGCCGACGGCTGGCACGCGCGCGCCGGGCGCATCGCGCTCGAGCACGGCACCACGCAGTGGAGCACGGCGGCCGACCTCAAGGCGACGCGCGGCGCGGACGGGCGGTTCGCCTGGGACGGGCGCGTCGAGTCCCTGCAGCTGGCCGACCTGGCGCCGTGGCTGCAGATCGCGCGAGTGCCGCCGTCCCTGGCCGCGCTGAGTCGCACCGGCGGCACGCTGCACGACCTGCAGCTGCGCTTCCAGGATGAAGGCGATGAACTGCGCTACGGCTACCGCGGGCGCTTCGAGGACCTCGCGTTGCCGGCGTCCGGCAACCCGGCCGGATTCTCCGGGCTGCGCGGCGAGGTCGCCGGCGACGACCATGGCGGGCGCGCCGTGCTGCAGGAAGGCCCGCTCACGCTCGAGCTGCCCGGCAAGCTGGTCACGCCGAGCGTCCCGCTGGAATCGTTCGAGGCCGAGCTCGAGTGGCGCAGCCACAACGGCGGCTGGGTCGTGGGCATGCCGCAGTTCCGCTGGCAGATCTGGGGCCTGCGCGGGCGCGGCCGTTTCGAGCTGACGCTGCCGTCTGACCGCAGCTCGCCGGTGCTGGACCTGGCTGCCCAGTTCTCCGGTCAGGACGTGACGCGGGCCAAGCCGCTGATTCCGCAGTTCTGGGGAGCGGGGCTGCGCAGCTGGCTCGACCGCTCGATCATCGCCGGCCGCGCCAGCAAGGGCGAGCTCGTGATCCAGGGCCCGCTGGCGGACTTTCCATTCCACATCCGCAAGACCGGCCAGTGGTCGCTCGACATCGATGCCGCCAACGTCGAGCTGTCGTACCACCCGGACTGGCCGGGCGTGAACGACGTCGCGGCCCACCTGCGATTCGAAGGCAGCAGCCTCGACATCAAGGCCAGCCGCGGCTTCGTCCTCGGCAACCCGCTCGAGCAGGCGACCGCGCGCTTCCCGGAGTTCGCCACCGGCCAGCTGCTGATCGACGGGCGTGTTCGCGGCGAGGTCTCGCGCTTCTACGATTTCGTCTCGCGCTCGCCGATGCGCGAGACGCTCGAGGGGCTCGTCACGCAGACCACGGCCTCCGGGCCGGCGGCCGTGACGGTGCACCTCGACGTTCCGGTCAAGGATGCCGTGCACACCCAGGTCAGCGGCGAGGTGGAGGTCGACGGCGTGGTGCTGCGCCACCACGGCATGCCGGAGCCAATCAAGGATGTCCGCGGCCACATCGCATTCGCGGGAAAGGGGATCGAGGCCCGCGACCTGACCGCGCGGCTGTACAACGCACCGGTGCAGGCAACGATCACGCCGCAAGCCGGCGGGACCAGCCTGCTCGAAGCTTCGACGACGGCGACGATCGATCCTTCGGGCCAGGGCCCCGGCGAGCTGATCCCGGCGTGGCTGCGCAAGCAGGCGTCCGGCGCCAGCGCCTGGCGCGCGACGCTGCCGCTGGGCCGCGCGCTGAACGCGCCGCTGCGCCTGACCAGCGACCTGGTCGGCGTCGAGGTGAATTACCCGGCCCCCTTCGGCAAGAAAACGGACGAGGCACGGCCCGTGGTCGTGACGGTCGGCAGCACGGACGACGCGCCATTGCGGGTCACGATCGAGGCGGGCGACCAGCTCGGCGCTGACCTGCGCTTCGCCAGGCGCCGCAATACCCTGACGCTGGCGCGCGGCGCGCTGCGGCTCGGCAGCGCCGGCGTGCCGGCCGCGACCGAGCCCGGGATGGTGCTGGCCGGCGAACTGAAAGAGGTCGACGTCGAGCAGTGGTACCAGGCGCTCGAATCGGCCGGCATCGGACCGGCCGGACAGGTCTTCCGGCGCGCCGACCTGCACCTGGGCCTCGCGCGCTGGAGCCCGTTTGCGCTGCGCGAGGTGCGCTATCAATGGACCGCGGTGCCAGGCGGCTGGTCGCTGGTGTTGTCCGGCGGCGGTGGCCAGGGCGAGGTGAGCTGGAATTCCGCCGACCGCGGACTGCTGACCGCGCGGCTCGAGCAACTGGCCGTCGGCTACGCGCCCGACGAGGCCAAGGCCGAGGCGCCGGCGCAGGCGGACCCGGCCGTCATCGACCCGAACACGCTGCCGCTGTTCGACATCGACGCGCGCCGCCTGAAGGTCGGACAGGCCGACCTCGGCCACCTCACGTTCGCCACCGCGCGCACCGAGCTCGGCCAGAAGACGCGCGCGCTGAAGGCCGACGGCGGCATGGTGACGCTGTTCGGCGAAGCCGAGTGGCGCCGCCGCTCGGGGCAGTCGAGCGCGACGCTCAACGGTGACCTTGCGACCAGCAAGATTTCCACGCTGCTGCGCGCGTTCGGTTTCACGCCGAACCTGGACGCCAAGGCGGCGCGCTTCAAGGCCGCCCTCGCCTGGGCGCCGGCCGCCGGCGGCCTGGACTCGACGCAGTCCGAGGGCACCGTGCACCTCGAGTTCGACAACGGCCAGCTGCGCGCGGTCGAGCCGGGGGCCGGGCGCGTGCTCGGCCTGGTCAATTTTTATGCACTGCCGCGGCGGCTGACGCTGAACTTCCGCGACGTCGTCAGCAGCGGCCTGGGGTTCGACAAGGTCACCGGCGACTTCGAGTTGCGCGACGGCAGCGCGCACACCCAGAACCTGAAAGTGGCGGGGCCGTCGGTGCGGATGGACATGCGCGGTCGCATCGGCCTGGCCGCACGCGACTACGACCAGGAAGTCACCGTCTACCCGGACGTTTCGGGCGGCGTGACGCTCGGCGCGGTGCTCCTCGGCGGCCCGGTCGCCGGCGTGCTCGCGCTGATCGCGCAGGAAGTGCTGGGCCGGCCGCTGAACCAGGTGACCCAGCTTTCCTACCGGGTGACCGGCAGCTGGGACAACCCGCAGGTGACGCGCGTCGGCGCCGCGCCAGAGCCGGAGAAGAAACCGGCGAAGAAGGGCCGCAAGTGAGCCCCGCCGCCGCCGCGCGCGTCGCCGCGGTCCAGATGTGTTCCGGCGCCGACGTCGGCGCCAACCTGCGTGCCACCGGCGCGCTGCTCGAGCGCGCGCGCCTCCACGGCGCGGTGCTCGCGGTGCTGCCGGAGAACTTCGCGTTCATGGGCGCCGACGAGCACGACAAGCTGTCCGTCGCCGAGCCCGCGGGCCGCGGCCCGATCCAGGACTTCCTCGCGGACGCCGCGCGCCGCCTGGAGCTGTGGATCGTCGCCGGCACGATTCCGCTGGCGACCGCCGGCGGCGAGCGTGTCGCGGCTGCCTGCCTGGTGTACGAACCCAGCGGTGCGTCGGTTGCGCGCTACGACAAGATCCACCTGTTCGACGTGGAAGTGCCGGAGGGCGGCTCGTACCGGGAATCGGCGTCCATCGCGGCGGGGGCCCCGGCCCCCGTCGCCGTGTCAACGCCGTGCGGACGGATCGGCCTGTCGGTCTGCTACGACCTGCGCTTCCCGGAATTGTTTCGCCAGCTCGTCGCGCAGGGTGCGGAGGTGCTGGCGGTGCCTTCGGCCTTCACCGAGCGCACCGGCGAGGCGCACTGGGAACCGTTGTTGCGGGCGCGCGCGATCGAGAACCAGTGCTACGTGGTCGCGCCGGGACAGCACGGCGCGCACCCGAACGGCCGGCGCACCTGGGGCCACAGCCTGATCGTCGATCCGTGGGGCCGGGTGCTGGCGCAGCAGCCCGCGGGGGAGGGTGTTATCGTCGCGCCGCTGCCACGCGAGCCGCTGCTCGCGCTGCGCCGCACGTTTCCGGTCCTGACCCACCGACGCCTTCCATGAACGATTCGCTGACCCTGGCGCGCCGCACGCTGCTGGCCCCGGCCAGCCTCGAGGAGCACAAGCTCGAGCGCGTGCTCGGCGGCCTGATGAAGCCCGGAGTCGACGCCGCCGACCTGTATTTCCAGCATTCGGCGTCCGAGAGCTGGCTGTACGAGGACGGCATCGTCAAGACCGGCAGCCACCACGTCGAGCAGGGCGTCGGCGTGCGCGCGATTGCCGGCGAGAAGACCGGCTTCGCCTACTCCGACGAGATCGCGCTGCCGGCGCTGACCGAGGCTGCGTCGAGCGCCAACGCGATCGTGCGCGCCGGCCAGCAGGCGGCGGTGCGCGCGTGGTCGACCCGGTCGCCCGCGCCGCTGTACCCGCCGGTCAATCCGCTGACGAGCCTGCCGACCGAGCCCAAGCTCGCGCTGCTGCGGCGCGCCGACGCCGCCGCGCGCGCGGCCGATCCGGCCGTCGGCCAGGTCATCGTCTCGCTGGCCGGCAGCCTCGACACGGTGCTGGTGACGGCCAGCGACGGCACCCTGGCCGCCGACGTGCGGCCGCTGGTGCGCATGAACGTCTCGGTGATTGTCGAGCGCAACGGCCGGCGCGAGCAGGCCAGCGCCGGCGGCGGCGCCCGCGGCGGCTACGACTATTTCCTGCAGGGCGACCTGCCCGAAGCCTATGCGCGCGAGGCGGTTCGCCAGGCGCTGGTGCTGCTCGATGCCGTGCCGGCTCCGGCCGGCAGCATGACCGTGGTGCTCGGGCCGGGCTGGCCCGGCGTGCTGCTGCACGAAGCCGTCGGCCACGGGCTCGAGGGTGACTTCAACCGCCGCGGCTCCTCGGCCTACAGCGGCCGCATCGGCCAGAAAGTCGCCTCCGAGCTGTGCACCGTGGTCGACGACGGCACGCTGCCCAACCGGCGCGGCTCGCTGACGCTCGACGACGAAGGCACGCCCTCGCAGTGCACGACGCTGATCGAAAACGGCGTGCTGAAGGGCTACCTGCAGGACAAGCTGAACGCGCACCTGATGGGCATGCAGCCGACCGGCAATGGCCGGCGCGAGTCGTACGCGCACCTGGTCATGCCGCGCATGACCAACACCTATCTGCGGCCGGGCCCGCACGCTCCGGGGGAAATCATTGCCTCGGTGCAGAAGGGTTTGTACGCGGTGAACTTCGCCGGCGGGCAGGTCGACATCACCTCCGGCAACTTCGTGTTCTCGGCGTCGGAGGCCTACCTGATCGAGGACGGCAAGGTGACGCGGCCGGTCAAGGGCGCGACGCTGGTCGGCAACGGCCCGGAGGCACTGGCGCGAGTGACGATGCTCGGCAACGACCTCAAGCTCGATAGCGGGGTCGGCGTGTGCGGCAAGGAAGGTCAGAGCGTGCCGGTCGGCGTCGGCCAGCCGACACTGAAGATCGAAGGCTTGACCGTCGGGGGAACCGAACGCGAAACGACCCGGTGAAGCGCGCTTCCGGCAGGCTGCGCATCATCGGCGGCGAGTTCCGCAGCCGCATCGTCGAATTCGCCCCTGACGCGCCGGTGCGGCCGACGCCCGACCGCGTGCGCCAGACCCTGTTCGACTGGCTGACTCCCGTGATCGAAGGCGCGCGCTGCCTCGACCTGTTCGCCGGCAGCGGCGCGCTGGGCCTCGAGGCGCTGTCGCGCGGCGCCGCGCACGTCACGTTCGTCGAAAGCGGCGCGCGCCAGGCCGCGGCGATCCGCGCCGCGCTGGCCACGCTCGGCATCGCGGACCGCGCGACGGTGGTCGCGGGCGATGCGCTGGCGTTTCTGGGGCGCGCGCCGCAGAAGGGCTTCGAAATCGCGTTCCTCGATCCGCCGTTCGACGCCGGCCTGCTGGCCCCGGCGCTCGCGGCGCTGCCGCGCGTGCTGTCGGCCGACGCGCGCGTGTACGCCGAGTGGCACCAGGCCGGCGCCCTCCGGTGGCCGCCGGGTTACGAAACGATCCGTGAGAAGAAAGCCGGTCAGGTAAGCTACGCGCTGGCCACTCAGACTCGAGCGACGGCATGACGATTGTCGCGGCGTACAGCGGCACTTTCGATCCGATCACCTTCGGCCACACCGACATCATCGAGCGTGCCTCGCGCATGTTCCCGCGTGTGATCGTCGCCGTCGGCCTGAACCCCGCCAAGAACCCGCGGTTCTCGATCGAGGAGCGCGTCGACCTGGTCCGCGCCTCGGTCAAGCTCCTGAAAAACGTCGAGGTCAAGCCGTTCGAGGGCCTGGTCGTGGATTTCGCGCGCGACCATGGGGTGACCGTGCTGGTGCGCGGCGTACGCTCGGTCGGTGACTTCGACTACGAGAAGCAGATGGCCGTGATGAACCGCGACCTCTACCCGAAGCTCGACACCGTGATGCTGGTGCCGTCGCCCGAGCACGCGCACCTGTCGTCCAGCCTGGTGCGCGAAATCGCGAGCCTCGGCGCGCCGATCGAGAAGTTCGTGCCGGCGCCGGTGGCGCCGTTGCTGCGCGAGCGCTTCGGCACGAAGAAGAAGCGATAGGAGCGCCTTCAGGCGCGACGGGTCTTGCCGTGGCCTTGAAAATCACGCACGAGTGCATCAACTGCGACGTCTGCGAGCCGGTGTGCCCGAACCATGCCATCTCGCAGGGACCCGAGATCTACCAGATCGACCCGGACCTGTGCACCGAGTGCGTCGGGCACTTCACGGAGGCGCAGTGCGTGAAGGTCTGCCCGGTCAACTGCATCCCGCTGGACCCGGACCATGCCGAGACGCCCGAGCAGCTGATGGCGAAGTTTCACCGGCTGACCGCGCTCGCCAAGTGAAAAAAACGTTTCGCGCAGAGGCGCCGAGGACGCGGAGAAAAGAGAACTCAATGAATTCTTTCTCTGCGCCCCCTGCATCTCTGCGCGAAATTGTTTTCGTTCTTGCTCTTGTTCTAGCAGCCGGGTCTGTGCGCGCGGCGGACCTGCCGCCGGGGTATGCGCTGGCGACCGCGCACCCGCTCGCGACCGCTGCCGGCGTCGAGATGCTCGAGGAAGGCGGCAACGCCTTCGATGCCGCCGTCGCGGTCAGCGCGGTGCTG
>JBOICR010000047.1:0-5037 GCA_050740195.1 Nevskiaceae bacterium
CCGGCGGCACGCTGATCCAGCACCTGAAGGAGCTGATGCTGCACACCGACGTGCAGCCCGGCGACCGGCTGTTCTTCTACACGACCTGCGGCTGGATGATGTGGAACTGGCTGGTGTCGGGCCTCGCCGCCGGTGCCACGGTCGTGCTGTACGACGGCGCGCCGACGCATCCCGGCCCCGAGGCACTGTGGCAGTTGGCACAGCGCGAGGGCTTCACGCATATGGGCGTCAGCCCGCGCTATCTCGCGGCGCTCGACCAGAGCGGCTACAAGCCGCGCGAGCACCACTCGCTGCCGAAGCTGCGCGTGCTGCTGTCGACCGGCTCGCCGCTGGCGCCCGAGCAGTTCGACTTCGTCTACCAGGAGATCAAGGCCGACCTGCAGCTCGCCTCGATCTCCGGCGGCACCGACATCATTTCCTGCTTCGCCCTGGGCGACCCGCAGCTGCCGGTGTATCGCGGCGAGCTGCAGTGCCGCGGCCTGGGCATGGCGGTGGACGTGGTCGACGAGCACGGCGCGCCGGTGCGCGACGGCCCCGGCGAACTGGTCTGCACGCAGCCGTTCCCGTCGATGCCGCTGGGCTTCTGGAACGATCCGGACGGCGCGAAGTACCGCGCCGCGTATTTCGCGCGCTTCCCCGGCATCTGGCACCACGGCGACTACGCGCAGCTGATGCCGAGCGGCGGCCTGGTGATCAGCGGGCGCTCGGATGCGACGCTGAACCCCGGCGGCGTGCGCATCGGCACCGCCGAGATCTACCGCATCGTGGACGCGCTGCCGGAAATCATGGAGTCGGTCGCGGTCGCGCACCGTCACGACAACGACGACCGCGTGGTCCTGTTCGTGCGGCTGCGCGAGGGCGTCGCCTGGTCCGACGCGCTGAAGGACAGCATCCGCCAGGCGATCCGCGCCAGGCTCACGCCGCGGCACGTCCCGGCCCAGGTGCTGCCGTGCCCCGAGGTGCCGCGGACCATCAGTGGCAAGATCACCGAACTGGCGGTCCGCGAGCTGATCCACGGCCGGCCGGTCAAGAATGCCGACGCGCTCGCCAACCCGCGCGCGCTGGAGTACTTCAAGTCCCTTCGACCCGAGGCCCTGTTCTGACATGTCCACCCGCACCCTCGTCTTGCTCCGCCACGGCCAGAGCCAATGGAACCTCGAGAACCGCTTCACCGGCTGGGTGGACGTGGACGTCACCGCGCTCGGCCTCGATGAGGCCCGCAAGTCGGGCCAGCTGATGAAGGACGAGGGGCTCTCGTTCGACGTCGCCCACACCTCGGTGCTCAAGCGCGCGATCCGCACGTTGTGGACCGCGCTCGACGTCATGGACCAGATGTGGATTCCCGTGCACAACACCTGGCGCCTGAACGAGCGCCACTACGGCGCGCTGCAGGGGCTCGACAAGGCGCAGATGGCCGCGCGGCACGGCGAGGCGCAGGTCAAGATCTGGCGGCGCTCGTACGACGTGCCGCCGCCGCCGCTGAAGAAGACCGATCCGGGGCACCCGAAGCACGACCGCCGCTATGAAGACGTGCCGGCGAAGCTGCTGCCGTCGACCGAGTCGCTGAAGACCACGCTCGAGCGCGTGCTGCCGTACTGGCACAAGGCGATCGCGCCGCAACTGAAGGACGGGCAGGTCGTGCTGGTCGCCGCGCACGGCAACAGCCTGCGCGCGCTGTTCAAGTACCTGACCGGGATGTCCGAGCAGGGCATCGTCGAGATGAACATCCCGACCGGCATCCCGCTGCTGTTCAAGCTCGACGCCAGGCTCAAGCCGAGATCGCACCGCTACCTCGGCGATCCCGAGGCGGCGAAGCGGGCGGCCGAGGCGGTCGCGCGGCAGGCGAGCGCCGGGGCACGCTGAGCCGCCGTGTCCTCGCGCGAAGCGATCAACCAGACCCGCTATCGCGCGCTGCTCGCCGGCAGCAAGGTGCGCTGAGCCAGCCACTCCTGCGCGTCGCCGGAGTCGCGCTCGAACCAGGCGCGCGCCGAGCCGAGCCGGAAGCTGTAGCCCCAGGCGTCCATGTCCGTGAACATGCGCTCGCGCGAGTAGCCGGTCAGGCGCTCGGCCAGCACGATCTGCAGGTAGCACACTGCGCATTCCTCGAGATCGTCGCCGCCGGCGTCCGTGTGCAAAAGTGGACGCACACCCTTTCCAAATGTCTGCGTCCCCTTTTTGGAAAGGTGTGCGTCCCTATTTTGTAAGCATATGAAATGGCAGGCCTCGTGCAGCGCCGAGTGAACCGGCGTGTCGCGTCGCAGGATCAGCCGGTTGCCGATCAATCCGGCCTCGGATTCGCCCCAGTAACTGCCGGGGATGGCGCCGGTCGCGGACTCGATCACGAGACCGTACGGCGCGAGCAACGCCTGCAGCGCCCCTTCCGCCAGCGCGGAGACGGGCAGGACATCCGATGTCGGGGCGGGATTCGGGGAGGGTGGGCGCACGGGGCGGCAGGATAGGGCAAACCGCCGCCGCTCTCCTATGATGGGCGGGTCCGAGGGGGACAACCCGGGAGCAACAATGAGAAAGCACATCGCCAGTGGGGACGGCCTGCCCAAGTGGAGCGCGCCCATCAGCCACGCCGTGGTGGTGGACAACATCTGCTACGTCAGCGGGCAACTGTCGCTGGACGCCAAGGGGAACTACGTGAAGGGCACGGTGCGGGAGGAGGCCGAGCGCGCGTTCAAGAACGTGTTTGCGGCGCTGAAGGCCGCCGACTTCGCGGCCTCGGACCTGGCCTTCATCGACATCGCCTTCGGCAACCTGCGCGACCTGACCGAAGTGAACAAGCTGTTTGCCGAGCTGTTCCCCGAGGGCAAGCGCCCGGCACGCACCATCTACCAGGCCGCGCAGCTGCCGTTCGGCGCGAAGGTCAAGGTGGTGGGTGTGGCGGTCAAGGAACGCAAGTAGGTGCGGATCGGCGTCGATCTGGGCGGCACCAAGATCGAAGGGGCCGTCCTCGGCGCGGGCTCGCAGCTCCTGCATCGCGAGCGCGTCGCCACTCCGCGTGGTGACTACGCGGGTGCGTTGGTCGCGATCGCCGAGCTCGTCAAGGGCCTCGAAGCGGCCGCCGGTACGATCGGCTTGCCGGTCGGCGTCGGCCATCCCGGCTCGCTGTCGCCGGTTACCGGACGCCTGCGCAACAGCAACTCGACCTGGATGAACGACCGGCCGTTCAAGCAGGACCTCGAAAAAGCGCTCGGCCGCGAACTGCGCATGGCCAACGACGCGAATTGTTTCGCGCTGTCGGAAGCGATCGACGGCGCCGGCGCCGGCGCGCAGTGCGTGTTCGGCGTGATCCTCGGTACCGGCTGCGGCGGCGGCGTCGTGGTCAACGGGCAGGTGCTGCACGGCGCCAACGGTGTGGCGGGCGAGTGGGGACACAACGCGCTGCCGTGGCCGCGGCCCGAATGGAACGAGGTGCCGGGCCCGGCGTGCTGGCACGGTGGGCATGGCTGCCTCGAGACCTGGATCTCCGGCTCGGGCCTCGCGGCGGATCACCAGCGCGTCGCCGGAGACGCGCTTTCGGCCGAGCAGATCGTCGCGCGCGCCGAGGGCGGTGACGATCACTGCGCGGCGACCCTCGCGCGTTACGAGGATCGCCTCGCCCGCGCGCTGGCCGCCGTCATCAACCTGCTGGATCCACAGGTCATCGTGCTGGGCGGCGGGCTGTCAGGGTTGGCGCGGCTGTACCGGAACGTGCCGAAACTGTGGGATCAATGGGTTTTTTCGGATCGCGTCGACACCCGGCTGGTGCCGCCCGTGCACGGCGACTCGAGCGGCGTGCGCGGCGCCGCGTGGTTGTGGCCGGCGTGAATCAGTTCGCCGGTGCGCGCCGGCGGGTGACCCAGGCGCCGGGCGCGCTGAGTTGCTCTTTCACGAGCGGCAGCGCGGCGGTGGCTTCGCCGAGCGTCGCGTAGCCCGTCAGCAGCACGCGGTGCCGGGTCTTGCCGCCGACTTCGACGGCCTGCACTTCGGCGCGATAGCCCGCGGTTTCGGCCTTGCGCGCCCAGCGCGCGGCGATCCTGGCGGTGTCCGCGGAGGCGACCACGATTCGGAACTCGCCCGCTTCGGCTCGGGCCGGCTGCTTCGGTGCCTCGGGGGGTGGCGCATCCCGTTGCGTGGCAGGCACGGCGGCGAGCTTCGGCGCCTGTGCCCGGGCTTGCGGCTCGGGAGGCGGCGAGTCTTCCGTGATGATGACCGGCGGCGGCCCGTCCAGCACCGGCGGTGGCTGCGTCGCGCATCCCCCGAGCAGCGCCAGCGCCAGCAGCGGCAGTTTCCTCGTCACCGGCTCGTCGCCCTCAGAAATGCGGCTTGTCCGGCGAGGTTGCGTAGCGCTCGATGCTCTCGAGAATCGTGCGCTTGGCGTCCTGCGGCCCGTGCCAGCCCTCGATCTTCACCCATTTGCCCTTCTCGAGGTCCTTGTAGTGGGCGAAGAAATGTTCGATCTGCTCGCGGATCGGCGCCGGCAGCGCGCGCACGGTGTCGATGTCCTTGTACAGCGGGCTGACCTTGGTGGTCGGCACGACGACGATCTTCTCGTCGGCGCCGGCCTCGTCCTTCATCGCGAGCATGCCGATCGGGCGACAGTTGATCACGCTGCCCGGGATCAGCGGGAACGGCATCATCACCAGCGCGTCGACCGGATCGCCGTCGCCGCACAAAGTGTGCGGCACGTAGCCGTAGTTGCAGGGATAGCGCATCGGCGTGGTCAGGATGCGGTCGACGAAGATCGCGCCGCTCTTCTTGTCGACTTCGTACTTCACCGGCTCGCTGTTCATCGGGATTTCGATGATCACGTTGACGTCGTTCGGGACGTCTCTGCCGGTCGGAACGAGTTCCCAGGTCATGCTTGCTCCCTGATTGCTGCGGGCGAGTATAGCCGCCGCGCGACGGCCGGCTCACAGGAGCGGGTTGTGGGCCTGGCGCCGCGAATGACTCGCCTCGTCGCCGCGCTAACTCGCCTCGCCAAGTCTCGGCTCGCCATGGCGCGGCGACCCCTCGCTACGCTCGGGGCTCCGCTCGGCTGCGCTTGAG
>JBOICR010000048.1:0-2685 GCA_050740195.1 Nevskiaceae bacterium
TGGCCAACGTGCGCGACAACGGACACAAGGTGTAAGCCATGGCCAAGAAAGAGCGCGAGAAGATCAAGCTGCTGTCCACCGCGGACACCGGCTATTTCTACACGACCACCAAGAACAAGAAGAACACGCCGGACAAGCTCGAGTTCAAGAAGTACGACCCGATTGCCCGCAAGCACGTGACCTTCAAGGAAGCCAAGATCAAGTAAGGCTGCCGGCCGCGAACAAAGCCCGCTTTCAGCGGGCTTTTTTGTTGCGCCGCGTTTGCCGTACTGTTGCGCCCGCAAAATGGCCAAGACGTCCCGCTCCAATCTGCCCAAGGCCGCGCTCGCCGCGGTGATCGACGCCGGCCGGCTG
Organism: Nevskiaceae bacterium; assembly: GCA_050740195.1. GTDB lineage: Bacteria > Pseudomonadota > Gammaproteobacteria > Nevskiales > Nevskiaceae > JACPFV01. Next base: position 355 of record JBOICR010000048.1, read on the forward strand.
TTCCACAGCCGCGGCTGGGTGCCTGCGACGGCCGGGAATTTCTCGGTGCGCCTCGATGCGAAGTCGCTCGCCGTGACCACCTCCGGGCGTCACAAGGGCGAGCTCACCGCGAACGACTTCATGCGCGTGGACCTCGCGGGCCGGGCGCTCGACAAGGACAAGCGCGCCTCAGCCGAGACGCTGCTGCACTGCCAGCTGTATGCGCACGCGCCCCAGATCGGCGCCGTGCTGCACACGCACTCGCCGGCGTCCACGGTCCTGTCACGACGGCATGACAGCGTCCGCCTCGAAGGCTACGAGCTGCTGAAGATCTTCGAAGGGATACAGACGCACGAAACGGCTGTCGAAGTGCCGGTATTCGAGAACGACCAGGACATCGCACGGATGAGCCGGGTCGTGGACGCGCACATGAAGACCGGACGGGCGCGGCACGCCTACCTGATCCGCGGGCACGGGCTGTATGCTTGGGGCCGCACGGTGAGCGAGGCGCGCCACCGTGTCGAGGCCCTGGAATTCTTGTTCGAGTGCGAGCTGGCGGAGAGAACGTTGAAGGCCACGGGAGAAAGACCATGAGCGAACTGCGCATCTACAAGGACTCGGAGCCGGGGAAACCCGAGAAGACCCTGCATTCGTACGAGTCCATGCGCGACGCGCTGGCGCAGATTGGCGTCGAGCTCGAGCGCTGGACCGCCACCAAGCAGCTCGATCCGCAGGCCACGCAGGACGAGGTGATCGAAGCCTACCGCGCGCCGATCGACAAGCTGATGAAGAAATACGGCTTCAAATCGGTCGACGTGATCAGCCTGCAGTCCGATAACCCGAAGAAGGCCGAGATGCGGGACAAGTTCCTGCACGAGCACACCCACGACGACTTCGAGGTGCGCTTCTTCGTCGAGGGCCGCGGGCTGTTCAACATCCGCAAGAACGGCAAGGTCTACGCCATGCTGTGCGAGCGCGGCGACCTGCTGTCGGTGCCGGCCAACACCACGCACTGGTTCGACATGGGCCCCGAGCCCGTGCTGAAGGCGATCCGCCTGTTCGCGATCGCGGAAGGCTGGGTGGCGAAGTTCACCGGTGACCCGATCGCCGACAAGTTCCCCAGGCTCGAGGCCCCGCATTACAAGCTGGCGAAAGCCGCCTGAAGGCGATCCTCACCGACATCGAGGGAACCACCTCCTCGATCGACTTCGTCCACCAGACGCTGTTTCCGTACGCGCGCGCACACCTGCGAAAGTTCCTGGCGGCCCACGCCCACGAGCCGGCCGTGCGTCGCGAGCTGGCCGAGGTTGCGCACGCCGAAGGCCGCGAGCTGACGCCCGACGCCGCCGCGGGCGTGCTCGAGAAGTGGATCGACGAGGACCGCAAGGCCACGCCGCTGAAGGCGCTGCAAGGCATGATCTGGCGCCAGGGCTACGAGTCGGGTGAACTCAAGGGCCACGTCTACGACGACACGCCGGAATTCCTGCGCCGCTGCCACGGCAAGGGGCTCAAGCTCTATGTGTATTCGTCCGGCTCGGTCGAGGCACAGAAGCTGATCTTCGGTCACACCGCGTTCGGCGACCTGAGCCCGCTGTTCTCCGGGTATTTCGACACGCGCATCGGCGGCAAGCGCGAGGCGCAGTCGTACCGGACGATCCTGCGCGACACCGCGCTGTCGGGGCCGGACGTGCTGTTCCTGTCGGACGTCGGCGAGGAGCTCGACGCGGCCCGCGCGGCCGGCCTCAAGACCTGCCAGCTGCTGCGCGACGCCAAGACGCGCCCGGCCGCCGCGCATCCGCACGCGCACACGTTCGCCGAAGTGCGGCTGTGACTCTTCAGGCCCGGAGTACCGTCGCCCAGTCGTAGCGCGGATCGCCGAGCACGGCGAACGACGGATTCAGCAGCGAGTCCTTCTCGTTGCAGCCCAGCGGCGTCAGCTCGGGCAGGCGCCAGACCGCGCCGCCGGCCTGCTCGACGATGCATTGGCCGGCCGCGGTGTCCCACTCCGAGGTCGGCCCGAGGCGCGGGTAGAAGTCGACCGAGCCCTCGGCAATCAGGCAGAACTTCAGCGAACTGCCGCGACCGACGGCGTCGTGCGGCGGCGCACGCGCGAGCAACTTCGACAGCTCCGGGTCCTTGTGCGAGCGGCTCACGGCGAACGTCGGCCGGGCCGGCATCTTTCGCGTGGCCAGCGGCACGCGGCCCTGCTTGAGCTGGAACGCCCCGGCGCCGCGCGCGGCGCCGTAGGTGAGGCCGAGCGCCGGCGCATGGATCACGCCGAGCACCGGGCGGTGGCCCTCGACCAGCGCGATGTTCACAGTGAACTCGCCATTGCGCTTGATGAACTCGCGC
>JBOICR010000049.1:0-21861 GCA_050740195.1 Nevskiaceae bacterium
CGGAACTTCTCCCACGCCATGTCGAGCTGGCCCTGGCCCTGGAAGGCGAGGCCCAGCATCTTGTTGCTCTCGGCGCCCTCGGCTTCGGACGTGACTTTCAGCATCTCGGTCAGGCGCAGGCGCTTGACCGTCATGAACAGGTGACCGGTGACCAGCAGCAGCGTCGGGATCATCAGCTTGAGCCACAGCGCGCTGCCGGTCATCAGCGTCAGTTCGGTGCCGACCAGCGCTGCGCCGCCGGCGCCGGTGACGCCGGCGGCGAGCCCCGGCGACAAGCGTGGCAACACGAAGGCGAGATAGATGCTGATCACGATCGGCAGCAGCACGGCCTCGAGCCAGCCGGCCCAGTCGGGGCGCGTGTAGTAGTCCTGCTGCAGGATGGTCGACACCGTGTGCGCCAGGATCTCCACCGGCTTCATCTGCGGGTCGACCGGAGTCGGGAACGAGTCGGCGATGCCCAGCGCGGAAGGCCCGATCAGCACGACCTTGTCCTTGTACGCGCTCGGCGGGATCTTGCCGCTGATGACGTCGAAGAACGAAGCCATCGGGAACGCCGGCCTGCCGTTCTGCTCGCCGTAGTAATGCGTGTACATCAGCAACTCGGGGCCGGTGCGCAGTTCGAGGCCGCCCATCGCGATACCTTCGCCGAGCCGCACCTCGATTTCATCGGGCTTCAGGTTCAGCGCCTGTGCCGCCAGCATCAGCGCGAACGAGCCGTAGATCTGGTCGAAATGGCGCAGCGCCAGCGCCTCGAAGCGGTTGGCACCGTCGACGTCGAGCGTATTGGTCAGGTGGCCGATGCCGGCGGCGGCCGCGCCCAGCTCGGGCAACGGTATTGACACGCCTTCCTGCGTCGGCACCGGCAGCCAGTTGTTGCTGCGCGCGTTGACGCGGTCGACGACTTTGGTCAGGGAGTTCTTGCTGATGTAGTCGGGCAGCGGCTGGTCCGGATTGCCGGCCGGGTCGCCGAGCCCGGCGAACGTCATGGCCAGCACGTTGGGCGGTCCCTTGGCCATCGCCTCGGCCAGCACCTTGTCCACCGCCAGCGCGCTGCGCGCCTCGACGACCTTGGCATTGATCGCCTCGAGGTCGGCGCCGAACTTGGTGGCGAGGTCCGAGGTTGCGAAGCTGCGCGCGACTGGTGCGGCGGCCTTGTTGCGCGCGGCGAGGTCGTTCAGCGAGTTGCCCAGCGCGGTGATCTCGGCCGGCGCCGCGCCGACCGCGGACTTGCCGATCATCTCCGCGATTTCGTTGATGTACTGCAGGCCAGGGTCTTCCTGGGCCTCGGTGAACAGCACCGAATTGCCGACCGCCCTGGCGCCGCCCTCGCGCAGCAGGTCCATCATCGCGGCGTGCAGGTTGCGCGGCCACGGGAAGCGGCCGAGGTTGCGGATGCTCTCGTCGTCGATCGCGATGATCGCGACCTTGTCGCTGGGCGCGCGGTCGCGCGCGCGCACGCCGAGGTCGTAGGCGTAGCGCTCGAGTCCCTGGAAGCCGTCGCTGAAGACGCCGTAGGCGAGAACGAAAAACAGCAGGACGAACGTCAGCGCTGCAAACCAGTCCTTGGACCAGATGCGTTCCTTCAAGGGGCCGCCCCGACTCCTCTGTAGTTATGTCGCATACTACCCTGATTCCAAAGCCTTAAACAAAACCCGGATGGCGAGAGCCAAGACTCATTTCGTCTGCCAGAACTGCGGCGCGAGCTTCCCGAAATGGGCCGGCCAGTGCGCCGACTGCGGGGAGTGGAATTCGCTGGTGGAAGGCGTGGCCGAGAAGGCCCCGCGCGGTGGCGGCGGAAGCCCGGCAGCGGCGTTGCGGCGCCTCTCCGAAGTGCGTGCCGAGGACGCCCCGCGGGTCAGCACCGGCATGGACGAAATGGACCGCGTGCTGGGCGGCGGCCTGGTGCCCGGGGCCGTGATCCTGATTGGCGGCGATCCCGGCATCGGCAAGTCCACGCTGCTGATGCAGGTGCTGGGCGCGGTGCAGGGGCGGCTGCGCGCGGTGTACGTGACCGGCGAGGAATCGCTGTCGCAAGTCAGCCTGCGTGCGCAGCGCCTCGGCCTCAAGGCGCTGGACCTGCCGGTGCTGTCGGAGACCGCCGTGGAGCAGGTGCTGGCGCAGCTCCATGCCGAAAAGCCCGGCCTCGCGGTGATCGACTCGATCCAGACGCTCTATACCGACGCGCTCGACTCGGCGCCCGGCTCGGTCTCGCAGCTGCGCGAATGCGCGGCGCAGCTGGTGCGCCATGCCAAGACCACCGGCTGCGCGGTGATCCTGGTCGGCCACGTGACCAAGGAAGGCGCGATCGCCGGGCCGCGCGTGCTCGAGCACATGGTCGACACGGTGCTGTACTTCGAGCACGACGCCGGCTCGCGCTTCCGCCTGGTGCGCGCGGTCAAGAACCGCTTCGGCGCGGTCAACGAGCTCGGCGTGTTCGCCATGACCGACAGCGGGCTCAAGGAAGTGAGCAATCCGTCGGCGCTGTTCCTGTCGCGCCACGAGTCGCCCGTGCCGGGCAGCGTCGTCACCGTCACGCGCCAGGGCAACCGGCCGCTGCTGGTCGAGGTGCAGGCGCTGGTCGACCCGACGCGGCTGGAGATCCCGCGACGCGTGACGCTCGGCCTCGAGACCAACCGCTTGCACATGCTGCTGGCGGTGCTGCACCGCCACGGCGGTGTGTCGCTGGGCGACCAGGACGTGTTCGCCAACGTGGTCGGCGGCATGCGCATCCAGGAGACCGCCGCCGACCTGCCGATGCTGGTGGCGGCGATGTCGAGCTTTCGCGGCAAGGCGGTCGCCGGCGACACCATCGTGTTCGGCGAAGTCGGCCTCGCCGGCGAGATCCGGCCGGTGGCCGGCGGCGAGGAGCGCCTGCTCGAAGCCGCCAAGCAGGGCTTCAAGCGCGCGATCGTGCCGGAAGCGAACAAGCCACGAAAGAACGCGAAGCTCGACATCGAGGTGTTGCCGGTGTCGCGGCTGCGGCAGGCCCTCGAGCTGCTCTAACCGGGCAGCGGCTCCCGCCCTCGCTTCTGGCGGACCTCCGCAAAGTCGCTCGGGCCGGAGCCGCTGCCCCGTTACCGAATGAGCGTGTAAAGAAGTCCTGCGGTTGCGGAGGCGGCGAGCGTGCGGATGATCCCGGCATCGAAGCGGACCAGCGCCACTGCCGCGCCGGTGGTGATCGCGATCGCGATCCAGTCCGGGCGGGCGTCCTGCCACAGCACGTGGCCGGCGAAGAAGACGGCGAGGCTCGCGATCACACCGACGACGGCGGCGGTCACCGCCGTCAGGGGCGCGGTCAGCTTCACGTCCGCACGGGTGCCCTCGACCAGCGGGCCGCCGAGCAGGATGAACACGAACGAGGGCAGGAACGTGAAGAACGTGGCGACGAGGGCGCCGCTGAGCCCGGCGCCGAGGAAGCCGACGAACGCCACCACCATGATCAGCGGCCCGGGCGTGGTCTCGCCCAAGGCCAGGCCGTCGATCATCTGTGCAGCGGTCAGCCAGCCGTACTGCACGACGGCCGCCTGCACCAGGTAGGGCAGGACGGCGTAAGCGCCGCCGAAGGTCACCAGCGCCGCGCCGGTGAAGAAAGCGCCCATCAGCGCCAGCCGGTGGTCCGCCCCCGGCGCCAGCACGAGCGCGCCGTATACCGCGCCCCACAAGCCGAGGCCCAGCGCCAGGGTGCGGAGGAACCGGCCCCTCGAGTGGCGCGCGTGCGCGGGCGGCGGCGTGTCGTCATCGATCAGGGCCGTGCCTGCGCGCTCCGCGACTGCCGCGTGCGTCGCCGGGGCGAAGCGCGCCGGCGCGAAGCGGCCGCCGGCGAATCCGATCGCCGCCGCCAGAAGGATGATCAGCGGAAACGGAGTCTGGGCGAAGGAGATCGCCGCGAAGGCGAGCGCGGCGATCGCCCACAGCGCCGGGTCGCGCAGGACGCGCCGGCCGATGCGCCAGGCCGCGTACAGCACGATCGCCGTCACCGCCGGCTTGAGGCCGTACAGCACGCCGGCGACCGCCGGCACGTCCCCGTACGCGAGGTAGATCCACGACAGCGCGATGAGGATGAAGAACGAGGGCAGCACGAACAGCACGCCGGCGGCGATGCCGCCGCGCGCGCCGTGCAGCAGCCAGCCGATGTAGGTCGCGAGCTGCTGCGCCTCCGGTCCCGGCAGCGCCATGCAGTAGTTCAGCGCGTGCAGGAAGCGGCGCTCGGAGATCCAGCGCCGCCGCACCACCAGCTCGTCGTGCATGATCGCGATCTGCCCGGCCGGCCCGCCGAACGAGATGAAGCCCAGGCGCAGCCACCAGCGCAGCGCCGCGCCGAAGCTCACCGCGTCCGGAGGGCCGGCGCCGCCGGTCACCGGTATCCCATGATCGTGTTCGGGTACCAGCTGTGGCGCTCGTGCTCGAGATGCTTGCACCAGGTGTACAGCGCCTCGTAGACATGCATGCCGATTTTCAGCATCTCGTGGTCGTCGGGGATGTTGGCCGACAGGCCCAGCGAGATCGCCAGCAGACCCGGCGCCTGTGCGGACCTGCTCAGCGTGTCGGTGTCGGCCGCACGCACGATTTCGGCCAGCCGGTCGAGGGCCGGATCCTGCAGGCCGTACTTCTTCAGCACCGCGTCGAAGCTGCACAGCGGGCCGTTGTGCGTCAACTCGACGCCGGGCACGTCATACGGAATCGCCTCGAAGCGCTGCGCTTCGACCATCACCCTGTCCGCGGGCACGTAAAGGAACTCCGCCTGCGGGTCGACGAAACGATGGATCAGCCACGGGCAGGCGATGCGGTCGATCTTGGGGCGTTCTCGGGTAATCCACTTCATGGGTTTCCTCCTCGTGAACGGCGAGGGGAACGAAAAACGCGTCCACGTTCCCTCCAGCCGTTGCCGGTTGAAGGCAGAACTTGGACGCGTTTCAGGACGCATCTGACGGGGCGCCTGCCGCGAACCCCGTGGTGAAAGGCTACTCCCGTGCGATGATTCCGCGCAACCGCCTGCTGGAGGACTCTTGATGACGAACCTCGCGCTGGCCGCCGTGGCGTTCGCCGCGATGCACCTGCTGATCGCCGGCACGCGCACGCGCGGAATCCTGGTCGCGCGGCTCGGCGAGCGCGCGTTCCTCGGCCTGTTTTCGGCGGCTTCGGCCGGTGTGCTGGGCTGGCTGATCTGGGCCTACGCGCAAGTGCGCCAGCCGATGCTGACGCCGCTGACGGACCTGCGCTGGCTGTCGGCCGTGCTGGTCCTCGTCGCGTTCACGTTCATCGTGCTGGGGCTCACGACGCCCGGACCGACGATCGTCGGCGGCGCGAAACTGATGACGCGCGAGGACCCGGCGCGTGGCATCCACCGCGTCACGCGCCATCCGTTCCTGTGGGGGATCGCGTTGTGGGCGCTGGTGCACGCACTGTTCAACCCGGAGCAGGCCAACCTGTGGTTCTTCGGCACGTTCGTGTTCGTCGCCACGGTCGGCACGTTCTCGATCGACGCCAAGCGCGAGGCCGCCTACGGCGAGGCGTGGGAGCGCTACGTGCAGCTGACGTCGAACATCCCGTTCGCGGCAATCGCGCAGCGCCGCAATCGCCTGGTGCTCGCGGAGATCGGCTGGGTCAGGCTCGGCGCGGCATTGGCCGCGTACCTCGTGCTGTCGCTGCTGCACGCCCGGTTCTTCGGGCTGCCGCCGTTCTGAGTCCGCCGGACTAGGCCGCGGCTTCGGCTTGCTTCGACGGCAGCGCCGGCGGACGGATGCGAGCGGTGCGCACCACGTTGGCGTGCGTTTCGGTGATCTCGATCAGGTAGTCGCGCACGCGAACCTGCTTGCCGGGCTTCGGAATGTCCTCGAGCTGCTCGAGCACCAGCCCGTTGATCGTGCGCGGACCGGCGGTGGGCAGCTTCCAGCCGAGCGTGCGGTTCAGCACGCGGATGGTGATGCCGCCGTTGACCAGGTAGCTGCCGTCGGCTTCCATCGACACGTTCTTGACGCGCGCCGCCGGGTCGGAGGTGAACTCGCCGACCACTTCCTCGAGGATGTCAGCCAGCGTGACGAGGCCCTGGATATCGCCGTACTCGTCGACGACGAAGCCGATCCGGCGCTTCTGGTTCTGGAAGTTGAGCAGCTGCTGGTTCAGCGGCGTGCCCTCCGGGATGTAGTAGGGCTCACGCGCGTTGGCGAACAGCTCGTGCGGGTCGAACACGGCGGCCGAGATCGCTTTCAGCGCGTTGCGCAGATGGATGATGCCGCGCACGTCGTCGATCGAGCCGTTGTACAGCGGCAGGCGGGTGTGCTGGCTGCCGACCAGCTGTGCCTTGATCCGGTCCGGCGGGTCGGTCAGGTCGACGCCGACGATCTCGTTGCGCGGGACCATGATGTCCTCGACCGTGGCCTTTTCGAGGTCGAGCAGCGACAGCAGCATTCGCTGGTGGCGCTGCGGGATCATCGCGCCGGCCTCGGCCACCACGGTGCGCAGTTCCTCGGTGCTGAGGCTGTGCTGGGCGGCCTCTTCCGGCGACACGCCCAGCAGTCGCAGCAGGGCGTTGCTGATGAGGTTCACCACGACCACGAACGGGTACAGCACCCAGCGCAGCCCCCAGTACACGAAAGCGGCGGGCAGGGCGACGCGCTCCGGGTGAAGGGCGGCCATGGTCTTCGGGGTGACTTCGCCGAAGATCAGGATAAGAAAGGTCAGCGCGGCCGTGCCGATGGAAAGTGCCAGCTCCTGCGAAATGCCGAAGTCCTGGTAGACGCGCAGCGCGATCACCGTCGCCACCGTCGCCGCCAGGATGTTGACGATGTTGTTGCCGACCAGGATCGTCCCGATCAGCCGGTCGGGGCGAGCCAACAACTGCTCGGCCAGGCGCGCGCCGCGGTGACCGGCCTTGGCCATGTGACGCACGCGGTACCGGTTCAGGGTCATCAGCCCGGTTTCGGAGCCCGAAAAGAACGCCGAGAGCAGGAGCAGCACTCCCAGCAAGATGAACAGACCCAAGAGGGGGATGTCTTCCAAGACGCTTCGATTTCGGACGCGGGCGAAACTAATAACTACGGGCCACCGGACACCCCGTCAAGGCGAGCACCGCCCGGCGACTTTAAGAAAGCAGGCTAAGTCCAATGCCGGCTTAGGATTTGTTCCAAGACCAGCTTGCTGCCGAAATAGGCGAGGATCAGCACGCCGTAGCCGGACAGGGTCCAGCGGATGGCGGTGCGGCCGCGCCAGCCCCAACGCCAGCGGCCCCACAGCAGGCCGCCGAACAGGGCCCAGGCGGCCACCGATAGCACGGTCTTGTGGGCCAGGTGCTGGGCCATCAGGTCGTCCACGAACAAGAGCCCGGACAGCAGCGACAGGCTCAGCATGAAGAACCCCGAGCCGATCATCAGGAACAGCAATTGCTCCATGGTCTGCAGCGGCGGCAGTGCATCGACCATGGGCGCCGCCGGGCCGCCATGCAGCAGCCGCTCTTGGGCAGCCAGCGTGACGGCCTGGGCCGCGGCCAGCGTCAGGAACCCGGCGCTGAGCAGGGACAGGATCACGTGCAACTGGATCTTCCAGTCCGACAGCGGGATCGCGGCGACCGGCGTGGGCCACAGCGCGGCCCATAGCGCCGCGATGGCCGCCAGCGGGTAGATCGCGACGCCGAGCATCTGCACCGGCTGCAGCATGCCGAGCACCCACAGCAGCACCGCCGCCTGCCAGGCAAACATCGACAACGCCTCGGTCACTCCGAGCGTCAGGTCGCTGCCGTGCACCACGGCGCCGGCCAGCGCGCCGGCGTGCAGCGCCAGCGCGGCCGGCGCGAGCCAGGCCGCAAGGGCGGAGTCGCGGCGGCGCCAGTGGCCCAGCGCGCACAGCGCGTAGGCGATGGCGGCGAGCGCTGCGAGGGGAGGAGTCATGGCCCGTTGACCTTAACAAAACAGCTTGTGACGCGGGTCAAAAATCCGCTTCTTCATCCGGAAGTTGGCCGGAAGTACCGTGCTACCATCGGCCGCATCCCGGGGGAGAACACACAAGGCACATGCGCATCAAAGTGCTGGGCTGCAGTGGAGGCGTCGGCCCCGGGCTGCGCACCACCAGCCTGCTCGTCAACGACGAAATCCTGATCGATGCGGGTACCGGTGTCGGCGACCTGTCGCTGCAGCAGATGGCGCGCGTCGGCGACGTGTTCCTCACGCATGCGCACCTCGACCACGTCGCCGGCCTGGCGTTCATGGCCGACAACCTGTTCGACCTGGTCAACCGCCCGGTCAAGGTGCACGCCACCGCCGAGACGCTGGCCGTGCTGCGCGAGCACCTGTTCAACTGGAAGCTGTGGCCCGACTTCTCGAAGCTGCCCGACGAGAAAAACCCGCTGCTGACCTGGCACGAACTGACGCCGGGCCAGCGCCACAGCTTCAACGGCCACACCTTGCACGCCTTTGCGGTGAACCACACCGTGCCGACGGTCGGCTACGCGCTCGAGGGCGCCCAGGGGTCGTTCGCCTTCAGCGGTGATTGCTACGCGAGCGACGAACTGTGGGCCACGTTCAACGCGCTGCCGCGACTCGAGAAGCTGATGATCGAGGTCGCGTTCACCAACGACGACGCCGAGCTGGCCAAGGTGTCGCGTCACTTCACGCCGGCGCTGCTCGGGTCCGAGCTGAAGAAACTGAAGCAGAAGCCGAAACTGTACCTGACGCACCACAAGCCGGGCTGCGAGGCGGACATCGAAAAGGAGTGCGGCGTGGCGCTGGCGGGCTGGGACTACGACCACCTGCGGCGCGGGGACGTCATCTCGCTGTAGGAGCGCCACGGATGTTCGATTCCCTCGGCAGACGGCTGTCCGCCGCGCTCGATACGCTGCGCGGGCAGGGACGCCTCACCGAAGACCAGATCAAGAACGCCGCGCGCGACCTGCGCGTGGCGCTGCTCGAGGCCGACGTGGCGCTGCCGGTCGTGCGCGACTTCGTCGAGAAGGTCCGCGCGCGCGCGCTCGGCGCCGAGGTCACGCAGAGCCTGACGCCGGGCCAGGCGTTCCTGCGCATCGTCCACCAGGAACTGACGACGGCGTTCGGCGGCGCTTCCGCGTCGCTGAACCTGCGTGCCGAGCCGCCGGCCGTCGTGCTGATGTGCGGCCTGCAGGGCTCCGGCAAGACCACGACCACCGGCAAGCTCGCGCTGCGGCTGCGCGAAGTCGAGAAGAAAAACGTCATCGTCGCCTCGGTGGACGTCTACCGGCCCGCCGCGATCGAGCAGCTGCAGACCGTCGCCGCGCAGGCGGGGGTCGAGTGGTTCCCGAGCCGCCCCGGCGAGGCGCCGCTGGCGATCGCCGCTGCGGCGCTGGCGCACGCGAAGAAACGGTTCGCTGACGTGCTGCTGCTCGATACGGCGGGGCGCACGGCGGTCGACGAGGCGATGATGCAGGAGATCGCGGCCCTGCACGGCGCGCTCAAGCCGGTCGAGACGCTGTTCGTGGTCGACGCGATGACCGGCCAGGACGCCGCCAACGTCGCCAAGGCCTTCGCCGACCGCGTGCCGCTGACCGGCGTGATTCTGACCAAGGCCGACGGCGATGCCCGCGGCGGCGCGGCGCTGTCGGTGCGCACGGTCACCGGCGCGCCGATCAAGTTCCTCGGAACCGGCGAGAAGCTAGCCGAGCTAGAACCTTTTCATCCGGAGCGCATCGCCGCCCGCATCCTCGGCGAGGGCGACATGCTGTCCCTGATCGAGGAGACCGTGCAGAAGGTCGACCACGAGAAGGCCGAGCGCTTCGCCGAAAAGCTCAAGCGGACCCGCGGCTCCTTCGACCTCGAGGACTTCCGCGAGCAGCTGGCGCAGATGCAGTCCATCGGCGGCATCGCCTCGATGCTGGAGAAGCTGCCGGGGGCGGCGCAGCTCCAGGACAAGCTCAAGAACGCCAACCCGGAGAAGGACGTCAAGCGCTCCATCGCGATCATCAGCTCGATGACCCGCAAGGAGCGCCGTTTTCCGGACCACATGAAGGCCTCCCACCGGCGCCGCATCGCGGCCGGCAGCGGCACCCAGGTCCAGGACGTCAATCGCCTGATGCGCCAGTTCGAACAGGCCCGGGACATGATGAAAAAGGTGGCCGGCGGGGGCATGGCCAAGCTGATGAAGGGCCTGTCCGGGCGCCTTCCCCCCGGGTTTCCCAAGTCCTAGATTTCGCTTCCTTTTCGGCCAGAAATCGTTAAAATACGCGCCCTTTCGCGGCCTGACGGCCGCGTTTTTAGTTGATAAATCAATGGTCAAAATCCGTTTGGCGCGCGCAGGCGCGAAGAAGCGTCCCTTCTATCACCTCGTTGCGACCGACAGCCGCAATCCGCGCGACAGCCACTACATCGAGCGCCTGGGGTATTACAACCCGATGGCGACCGGTGGCGAGCAGAGGCTCGTGGTCGACAAGGCCCGCATGGAGTACTGGACCAAGAATGGCGCGCAGGTCTCCGATCGCGTGGCGTTCCTGGTGAAGGGCGAACCGGCCAAGGCCGAGGCGACCAAGGCGGCCTGAGGTTTCCGATGCCGGGCACAGTCGAGCTCGGCCGGATCGTCGGCGCTTTCGGCATCAAGGGCTGGGTGCGACTGCGGTCCTATACGGAACCCCCCGAAGGCATCCTGCGTTACCGCACTTGGCTGATGGCCGGGCGCGAGTGGCAGGTGGTCGAGGGACGCGGGCAGGCCGGCGGAGTCGTCGCGGCTCTTGCGGGAGTGCAGGACCGCGATGCCGCCGCGGCGTTGCGCGGCGCGGCGATCGAAGTGCCGCGGTCGGCACTGCCGAAGCCGAAGAAGGGCGAGTTTTACTGGGCCGACGTGCTGGGCAGTGAAGTGGTCAGCACGACGGGCGCGAAGCTGGGCACGCTGAGCAGCCTGGGCAGCAACGGCGCACAGGACGTGATGGTGGTGCAGGGCGAGCGGGAACGGCTGATTCCGTTCGTGATCGGGGCGATCGTGCAGAACGTTGACCCGGTGGCAAAGCGAATCGTGGTGCAGTGGGAGCCCTCGTGGTAGCTCCCATGAAGATCGAAGTATTGACGCTGTTCCCGGAGTTGGTGGAACAGGTCGGACGGTACGGCATCGTCGGGCGCGCCGTTGAGTCCGGGAAGCTCGCGCTGAGCACGCGCAACTTCCGGGACTACAGCGAGAACAAGTGGCGCCGCGTGGATGACCGGCCGTACGGCGGCGGTCCCGGCATGGTGATGAACGCCGGGCCGGTGGCCAAGGCGGTCGAAGCGGCGAAAGCCGCGATCGGAGCGAAGGCGAAAGTCGTCGCGCTGTCGCCGCAGGGCGAGCCGCTCACCCAGCAGTGGGTGAAGCGCCTGGCGGCCGAGGAAGGACTGGTCGTGCTGTGCGGGCGTTACGAGGGCATCGACGAGCGCGCGCAGGGCCTGGTGGACGTGGAGTTGTCGCTGGGGGATTTCGTGATCTCCGGCGGCGAGCTGGCGGCGATGGTGCTGGTGGACGCGGTGGCGCGGCTGATTCCGGGCGCGCTGGGCGACGAACAGTCGGCCGAGAACGACTCGTTCTCGAGCGGCTGGTTGGACCACCCGCACTACACGCGGCCGGAGCAGTGGCAGGGCGAGCGGGTGCCGGAGGTGCTGTTGTCCGGCGACCACGCGGCGGTGCGGCGGTGGCGGCTGAAGCGGGCGCTGGGAGCCACCTGGCTCAAGCGGCCGGACTTGCTGAAGGGTTTGACGCTGGACCGGGAACAGGATGAACTGCTGCGCGAATTCATCGCGGAGCAGCAACGGAAGGACTGAAGGTGGAACACATGAACATCATCGAGCAGCTCGAAGCGGAACAGGTGGCCAAGAAGAAGATCCCGGCGTTCAAGGCCGGCGATACGGTCGAGGTCAAGGTCAAGGTCAAGGAAGGCGACCGTGAGCGCCTGCAGGCGTTCGAGGGCGTGGTCGTCGCGAAGAAGAATCGCGGCCTCAACTCCTCGTTCACGGTGCGCAAGACCTCGCACGGCGAGGGCGTCGAGCGCGTGTTCCAGACCTACAGCCCGCAGGTCGCGGAAATCCAGGTCAAGCGCAAGGGCGAAGTGGCCCGAGCCAAGCTGTATTACCTGCGCGACCTCGCCGGCAAGGCCGCCCGCATCAAGGAAAAGTTGAGCTGAGGCGCGAACGCGATTCAGCGAAATCCCCCTTAAGGGACCCCTCGCTTCACTCGGGGTTACAGATAAAAAGCCGGCCCAGCGCCGGCTTTTTTGTTGCAGCGCACTAAAGACGCCCGTACAGTTACCCGCAGACCGAGAGACCGAAGTGAAATCCGTCTTCCCGCGCATCCAGCGCCTGCCGCCGTACGTCTTCAACATCGTTGGGGATCTGAAGAAGGCTGCGCGCGCCCGCGGCGAGGACGTCATCGATTTCGGCATGGGCAATCCGGACCAGCCGACGCCGCAGCACATCGTCGACAAGATGGTCGAGGCGACCCTGCGCAAGGGCCACCGCCATACGCATCGCTACTCGGTGAGCAAGGGCATCCCGCGGCTGCGCAAGGCGATCGCCGGCTGGTACCAGCGCCGCTACCAGGTCGAGCTGAATCCCGACACCGAGTGCATCGCGGCGATCGGCAGCAAGGAAGGTCTCGCGCACCTGGCGATGGCGACGCTCGACCGCGGCGATACCGTGCTGGTGCCCAACCCGGCGTACCCGATCCACCCGTACGGCGTGGTGCTGGCCGGCGCGGAAGTGCGCCACGTGCGACTGACGCCCGAGGTCGATTTCTTCGAGGAGCTGCAGCGCGCGATCAAGGAGTGCCTGCCGGCGCCGAAGATGCTGATCCTGAACTTTCCGGGCAATCCGACCACGCAGTGCGTGGAACTGGATTTCTTCGAGAAAGCGGTGGCGATCTGCCGCGAGCACGGCATCTGGCTGGTGCACGACCTCGCTTACGCCGACATCGTGTTCGACGGCTACCAGGCGCCGAGTGTGCTGCAGGTCAAGGGCGCCAAAGACGTTGCGGTCGAGTTCTTCACGCTGAGCAAGAGCTACAACATGCCCGGCTGGCGCGTCGGCTTCATGGTCGGCAACCCCGAGCTGGTCGCGGCACTGGCGCGCATCAAGGGCTACCTCGACTACGGCATGTTCACGCCGATCCAGGTGGCCGGGATCACCGCGCTGGAAGGCCCGCAGGAATGCGTGCGCGAGATTTGCGACATGTACCGGCACCGTCGCGACGTGCTGTGCGACGGCCTGAACCAGGCCGGCTGGCCGGTCGACAAGCCGAAAGCGACCATGTTCGTGTGGGCGAGGATTCCGCAGCCGTTCCGCGAGCTGGGGTCCATCGAGTTCTCCAAGCGCCTGCTGGAGCAGGCCGGGGTCGCGGTCTCGCCGGGCGGCGGCTTCGGCCAGTACGGCGACGATCACGTGCGCTTTGCGCTGATCGAAAACGAGCAGCGCACGCGCCAGGCAATCCGGGGCATCAAGAGCATGTTGAAAAAAGCGGGGCTGAAGAGCGCATGAGCGAGCCGATCCGCATCGGGTTGCTGGGCCTGGGCACGGTCGGGCAGGGGCTGGTGCGCCTGCTGGCGCACAACCGCGCCGAGTACATGCGCCGCCTCGGCCGGCCGCTGATCGTCACCCACGCGTTCGCGCGCGATCTTGCGCGCAAGCGCGACTGCGACCTGACCGGCATCAAGGTCGTCAGCGATCCGCACGCCGTCACGCGCGAGGCGCCGGTGGACGTCGTGGTCGAGCTGCTCGGCGGCATGGAGCCGGCGCGCGAACTGATCCTCGAGGCGATCGCCGCCGGCAGGCCGGTGGTCACCGCCAACAAGGCGCTGCTGGCCGAGGACGGCGGCATGTTGTTTGACGCCGCCCGCAAGGCGGGCGTCGCGATTGCGTTCGAGGCCTCGGTCGCCGGCGGCATCCCGATCCTGCGCGTGCTGCGCGAAGGGCTGGCGGGCACCCTTATCGAAGGCGTCGCCGGCATCGTCAACGGCACCAGCAACTACATCCTCACCCAGATGGGCGAGCGCGGGCTCGATTTCGCCACGGCGCTGGCCGAGGCGCAGGCGCAGGGCTATGCCGAGGCCGACCCGGCGTTCGACGTCGACGGCATCGACGCCGCGCACAAGCTGACCATCCTCGCCTCCATGGCCTTCGGCATGCCGCTGTCGTTCAAGGGCGTCGCGGCCGAGGGCATCCGCGACGTGACCGCGCACGACCTCGTCCTGGCCGCGGAGCTCGGCTACCGCGTCAAGCCGCTGTCGATCGCCAAGCGCCACGGCGGCCGAGTCGAACTGCGTGTGCACCCGACGCTGGTGCCGGCCGACCACCTGCTGGCAAAAGTGGACGGTGTGCTGAATTCGATCATCGTGCAATCCGATGCGGTCGGCGCGACCGGCTACTACGGTCGCGGCGCCGGCGGCGATGCGACGGCCTCGGCGGTCGTCGCCGACCTGCTCGAGATCGCGCGCGAACTCGGAGCACACGCGCACTTCCAGGCGCACCCGCTGGGCTACGACCCTGCCGCGGTGCAGCCGCAGCCGCTGGTGCCGATGGGCGAGGTCGAGTGTGCGCATTACCTGCGCCTGCGCGTGGCCGACACGCCCGGCGTGCTCAAGGCGATCACCTCGATCCTGGCCGAGCTCGACATCAGCATCGAGGCGATCCTGCAGAAGGAGCCGCAGGGCCGGAAGGGCGGCAAGGAAGACGCGATGGTCGCGATCATCACCTCGGTCGTCGCCGAGCAGCGCTTCCGCGCGGCGCTCGAGAAACTGCTGGCGCTGAAGTTCGTGCGCCCGGGCTCCACGCACCTGCGCGTTGAGCACTTCAATGGGCGTTGACCCAGCGGCCGGGTTTGCGCCGGTGACGCTGGCCGGCCGCCACGTGCGGCTCGAGCCGCTGGCGCAGCCCCACTTCGACGCGCTCAGCGCCGCGAGCGACGATCCGGCGATCTTTCGCTACTACCCGGTTGACTATGCGGGCGCGACCGGCATGAAGGCGTTCTTCGCCGACGCGCTGTCGAGCCGCGACAAGGGCACGGCGCTGCCGTTCGCGATCGTGGCGCTGCCGCAGAACCAGGCGATCGGCAGTACGCGCTACGGCAACATCGTCGTCGAGCATTGCCGCGCGGAAATCGGCTGGACCTGGCTCGCGCCAAGTCATCAGCGCAGCGGGATCAACACCGAGATGAAGTACCTGATGCTGTGCCACGCGTTCGAGACACTTGGCTTGATGCGCGTCGAGTTCAAGACCGATTCGCTCAACGAGAAGTCGCGGGCCGCGCTGCTGCGCATCGGCGCGATTGAAGAGGGCATCTTCCGCAACCACATGGTCATGCCCGGTGGCCGCATCCGGCACTCGGCCCATTACAGTGTCACCAGCGACGACTGGCCGCGCGTGAAACGACAGCTCGAAGGGCTGATGAGCCGATGAGCCGCGACCTGTCCCGGTATGGCGGCCTGATCGCGCAGTACGGCGAGCGCCTGCCGCTGCCGACCGGCGCGCGCGCGATAGCGCTGGGCGAAGGCCGCACGCCGCTGATACGCCTGCACAACCTCCAGCAAGACCTCGGCTTCAAGGGCGAGTTGTACGTGAAGTTCGAGGGCGCCAACCCGACCGGCTCGTTCAAGGACCGCGGCATGACGGTTGCGGTGACCGACGCGGTCCACCGCGGCAGTCGCGCCGTGATCTGCGCGTCGACCGGCAACACCTCGGCCTCGGCGGCGGCCTACGCCGCGCGCGCCGGCATCGCCGCGTTCGTGCTGATCCCGGAAGGCAAGATCGCCGCCGGCAAGCTGGCGCAGGCGATCATGCACGGCGCCGTGGTTCTCCAGATCAAGGGCAGCTTCGACGACGGCATGCGGCTGGTGAAGGAAGTCGCGCGCGACGTGCCGGTCGCCATCGTAAATTCGATCAATCCGTACCGCCTGCACGGGCAGAAAACCGCCGCCTTCGAGATCGTCGAGGCGCTCGGCCGGGCGCCCGACGTGCACTGCCTGCCGGTCGGCAACGCCGGCAACATCAGCGCGTACTGGCTCGGCTACTCGGAGGCCTCGGGCCTGCCGACGGCGGTGAAGGCCGAGTGCCCCGGCGCGCCAAAGTACGCGACCCCCAGGCTCACCGGCACGCGCCCGCGCATGGCCGGCTTCCAGGCCTCCGGCAGCGCGCCGTTCCTGCGCGGCAAGCCGGTCGAGCATCCCGAAACGGTTGCGACCGCGATCCGCATCGGCCACCCGCAGAGCTGGGATATGGCCTGGGCCGCGCAGAAGGAGTCGGACGGCTGGTTCGGCGAGTTCAGCGACGAGGAGATCCTCGCCGCGCAGCATCAACTGGCGACCCGGGAAGGCGTGTTCTGCGAGCCGGCGTCGGCCGCCTCGCTCGCCGGCGCGATGCGCGACATCCGCAGCGGCCGGATCGGCGCGACCCAGACGGTGGTCTGCACGCTCACCGGCCACGGACTCAAGGACCCCGACATCGCGCTGCGCGACGGGCTGAAGGGTGTGGTGCAGGTGGCGGCGGAGCGCACTGCAGTCGAGAAGGCGCTGAAAGCGCGGATGTGATCGTCGTCCCCGCGAGTTGACTGGATTCCCGCCTGCGCGGGAATGACAATAGTCCATGCAGCCGACGATTCGCCGCCGTGTCGCCTCCGCCGCCGGCAGTCTTCCCGCCTCGCTGCATCCGGTCCTGCGGCGGGTCTACGCCCAGCGTGGCGTCACTACCGAGGCCGAGCTGTCGCTGGAGCTCAAGGCGCTGCTGCCACCGGAAACCCTGCTCGGCATCGATCGCGCCTGCGACGAGCTGCTGCGTGCCGTGACCACCGGCGCGAAGATCGTTGTGGTCGGCGACTACGATGCCGACGGCGCCACCGGCGCGGCTCTCGGTGTCGTCGCGCTGCGTGCATTCGGTGCGTCCGCGCCGGACTTCCTGGTGCCGAGTCGTTTCCACCAGGGCTACGGGCTGTCGCCGGGACTGGCCGATGCCGCGCACGCGATGGGCGCGCAATGCCTGCTCACCGTCGACAACGGCATCACCAGCGTCGCCGGCGTCGCGCGCGCGAAAGCGCTGGGCCTGTGCGTCGTCATCACTGATCACCATCTCGCCGGCCCGCAACTGCCGGCGGCGGACGGCATCGTCAACCCGAACCAGCCCGGCTGCGCCTTCGCGAGCAAGCACCTGGCCGGTGTCGGCGTGATGTTCTACATGCTGTCGGCGCTGCGCGCGCGCCTGCGCGACATCGGCTGGTTCGCCGATCGCGCCGAGCCGCGGATGGCCGATTTCCTCGACCTGGTCGCGCTCGGCACGGTGGCCGACGTCGTCCGGCTCGACTACAACAACCGCATCCTGGTCGCACAGGGGCTCGCGCGCATCCGTGCGCGTCGCGCGCGGCCGGGGATCCTCGCGCTGCTGCAGGTCGCGGGCCGCGATGCCGCGACCGCGAGCAGCACCGACCTCGGATTCTCGGTCGGGCCGCGGCTCAACGCGGCCGGCAGGCTCGAGGACATGCGCCTGGGGATCGAGTGCCTCCTGTGCGACAGCGAAGGATCTGCTTTGGCGATGGCGCAGCGCCTGGACCAGCTCAACCGCGAGCGCCGCGACCTCGAGGCGCAGATGCGCGACGAAGCCATCGCCATGGTGGACAAATCGGCCGGCGACGCCGTTGGCGTCGCCCTGTTCGATCCCGGCTGGCACGAGGGCGTCGTCGGCCTCGTCGCCTCACGAGTGAAGGACAAGCTGCACCGGCCGACGTTCGCGTTCGCGCGCGCCCAGGACGCCGGCATGCTCAAGGGCTCGGGACGCTCGATCGCCGGATTGCACATCCGCGATGTGCTGGCGCTGGTGGACGCGCGCCGGCCGGGCATGATCGTGCGCTTCGGCGGCCATGCGATGGCCGCCGGCCTGACGCTGCCCGAGTCGCGGCTCGGGGAATTCTCCGATGCGTTCCACCAGGCCTGCGCCGAGGCGCTCGACGACACCGCGCTCGAACGCGTGCTCGAATCCGACGGCGAGCTAGACGCCGTAGAACTCTCGCTCGACACGGCGCGGGCGCTGGAAGCCGCCGGCCCGTGGGGGCAGGGTTTCCCGGAGCCCTTGTTCGACGGCGCGTTCGAGGTGCGCGAGGCCCGCGTGGTCGGCGAACGGCACGCGCGCTACAAGCTGCGCGGTCCCGGCGAACGGATGGTCGAGGCGATACATTTCAATGCGGTCGACGCGATGGCGGCGCCGGGACCGGTGCGGCTCGCGTACCGGCTCGGCGTCAACCGGTATCAGGGCACCGAGAGGCCAGAACTGAAAGTGGAGCTGCTGCTGTCGACGCCCGGGTAGACTCACAGGCATGACCGTCACGCGCAGGCTCATGTCGCTGGTCGCACTGTTGCTCGCGGCGGGTGCGGTCGAGGCGGCGGATGCGCCCGCGAAGATCGTGCGGCTGGCCACCACCGACTGGCCGCCTTACATCGGCCGGAGCCTGCCGGAGCGCGGCTACGTCCACACGCTGACGGTGCAGGCGTTCGCGGCATCCGGCTACCGCGCCGAGCTCGAGTTTTATCCGTGGGCGCGCGCGCTGGCGCTGGCGCGGGACGGCAAGGTGGCCGGCCTGGTCCCTGAATATTTCGACGCGGCCCGGCAGGACGAGTTTGCCTACTCCAGGCCGTTCCCCGGCGGGCCGGTGGGCTTCTGCGTCCGGCGCGACAGCAAGCTGTCGCTGCCGAAGTCGATGGCGCACAAACCGGCCGAGGCGCTGGCCACGCTCAAGCACCTGCGCTTCGGCGTCGTGCGCGGTTATTTGAACGCGCCGGTGTTCGACTCGGCGCCGGACTTGAAGCGCGAGGATGCGAAGGACGACCTGACCAACCTGCGCAAGCTCTACCACCGGCGCGTGGACGCGATCGTCATCGACCGCAACGTCGCCGAGTACCTGCTGCACACGGCGGTGCCGGAATTCGCCGCTGAACTGACCTACCTGGAGCCGCCGCTGGCGCGGCACCCGCTCTACGTCGCGTTCGCGCGCGCCGTGCCGGAGCACGAAGCGCTGCTGCAGGCGTTCAACCGCGGCCTCGGCAGGCTCGAAGCCTCGGGCGAGCTGGCGGCGATCAGGCGGCAGGCTGGGCTAAGCGCCGAGCGACCATGAGGGCGTAGCTGGGGAAGCGCTCCGCGTCCAGCGGCTGCGACAGGAAGTAGCCCTGGATCTCGTCGCAGTTGGCGGAGCGCAGATAAATCAGCTGTTCGGAAGTCTCGACGCCCTCGGCGATCACCGCGAGCTTCAGGCTGTGCCCCAGCCCGATGATCGCGTTGACGATGTGGGTGCTGTTGGCGTCGCGCATCAGCTGCCGGACGAACGACTGGTCGATCTTGAGCGCGGTTACCGGGAGCTTCAGCAGGTAGCTCAGTGACGACTGGCCGGTGCCGAAATCGTCGACCGACAGGCGGGCGCCGGACTCGCGCACCTCGTTGAGCGCGGCGATGGCGGCGTCGAGGTTCTGCATGACCGCGGTCTCGGTGATCTCGACGTCGAGCCGGCCGGGCGCGAGCCCGTTGGCGGAGAGCTGGTCGGCGACCAGCCGGCCGATGCCGCTGCCGCCGAACTGCGCCGCGGAGACGTTCACGGCGACGCGCAGCGGCGGCAGGCCGTAGTCGGACCATTGCTTGGCGTGGCGGCAGGCCTCGCCCATCACCCAGCGGCCGATCTCGACGATCAGCCCGCTCTCCTCGGCGAGCGGCACGAAGGTCGCGGGCGGCACATGGCCGCGCACCGGGTGGATCCAGCGCAGCAGGGCCTCGGCCCCGACCAGCTGGTTGGTGGCGGTGTTGAACTGCGGATGGAACTGGAGCTTGAGCTGGTTGCGCTCGAGCGCGCGCTCGAGGTCGTGCAGCAGCTCACGCCGGGCTCGCATGCGCTGGCCGAGCTCGACGACGTAGAAGCTGACCTGGCTGCGCCCGGCCTTCTTGGCCATGTTCAGCGCCTCTTCGGCGTTGCGGGTCAGCGCGTCGGGCAACGCGCCATCCTCGGGGTACATCGCGATGCCGACGCAGAGCCGCGCTTCGATCGCGCCACCACCGATCGTGAGAGGCGACTTGGCTTCCTGCACGATGCGTTGCGCGAGGTCGGCGGCCGGGGCGGGATCGTCGAGGCCCTCCAGCAGCAGGGCGAACTGGTCGCCGGCAAGGCGGGCGACGGTCACCCCCTCGCCGGTGAGCTTGCGCAGGCGCGCGGCCACCTGATGCAGCACCACGTCGCCGGTTTCCTGGCCGTGCTGGTCGTTGATGTGCTGGAAGTCGCGCACGTCGCACATCAGCACGGCGACATGGCGCCCCTCGGGCCGCGCGCGCCGGATCGCCTGGTCGAGGCGGTCGTAGAACAGCGTGCGGTTGGGCAAATCTGTGAGGCGGTCGAACTGCTGCAGGTACTCGGCCTTGGCCTCGGCCTTCTCGCGCCGCGCGATGTGGTCCTCGATCGACTGCAGCAGCCGGTTCGCCGATTCGATCCAGCTGCCGAGCTCGTCGCGCTCGTGGCCCTTGATCGTCGGCAGGCGCATGCGCTGGGGTGCCTGCGGATCGACGTTGCTGAGCGTTTCCACCATGTGCGACAGCGGGCGCGTCAGCCAGACGTAGAAGATGGCGGCAAGCGCGAGGGCCAGCACCAGCGAGCGCAGGATGCCGGCCAGCACGACGACCGCCGCGCGAATCAGGAAGGCGCGGCCGGCCGGGTAAGTGTCCACCTGCACGCGCAGCTCGCCGACGGCATCCGGCGTCGATTCGACCTGCAGCGGCAACACGTGCCGGCGCTCGGCACCGAAGATGGCGTTGGTCACCGCGCGCAGCCGGCTGGGCTGCGTGTCGCGCTGCCAGATGGCCAGCTCATCGGAGGGGTAGGCGACCAGGATGGCGCCGGACAGCGACTCGTACCGGGCCAGGCCGTCGAGCACCTGGTGCGCCAGCACCGGGTCCAGGTTGTAGGCCGCCTCGGCGGCCGGCTGGCGCAGCATCGCCAGCACCTGCTCGGTGTTGCGGTCGATCTCGGCGCTCTGATTGCGGGCGTCCAGCACGATCTGGCCCGCACTCAGGCCGATGCCGACGATCGCCGCGCAAACCATGCACGTGATCAGCAGCCGGAAGCTCAGGCGGTCCGCGGTGCGGATGCTCATGGCGTCCGGCGATGGTATCAGGCGAAGAGCTTCCTCACCTTGCGCAGCCCGGCGACGAGTTGTTCCACGTCGTCGGCGCCGTTGTACAGCGCGAACGAGGCGCGGGCCGTCGCCGACAGGCCGTAGCGCTGCATCAGGGGCATCGCGCAGTGGTGCCCGGCGCGGATGGCAACGCCCTCCATGTCGAGCACCGAGCCGATGTCCTGCGGGTGGGCACAGTCCATCACGAACGAAACGATCGCGCCCTTGCGGCGGGCTGTGCCGACCAGGCGCAGGCCGTCGATGTCGCGCAGCTGCGCGGTCGCGAGCTCCAGCAGTGCATGCTCGTGCGCCGCGATGGCGGGCCGGCCGAGCGTTTCGATGTAGTCCAGCGCCGCCGCAAAGCCGACCGCACCCGACATGTCCGGCGTGCCCGCCTCGAACTTGTACGGTACGTCGTTCCAGGTGCTGCCCTCGAAGGCGACGGTGCGGATCATGTCGCCGCCGCCCAGGTGCGGCGGCATCGCCTCGAGGTGCTCACGTTTGGCGAGCAGGGCGCCGAAGCCGGTCGGGCCGTACGCCTTGTGCGAAGAAACCGCGTAGAAATCCGCGCCGAGCGAGCGGAAGTCCACCTCGAAGTGTGCGGCCGCCTGCGCGCCGTCGATCAGCACCGGGATGTTGCGTTTGCGCGCCTGTGCAATCACGTCCTCGATCGGATTGATCGTGCCGAGGGCGTTCGACACATGGCCGAGCGCGACCATCTTCGTGCGCGACGACAAGCGCGCCAGCCACTCGTCCCAGATCAGCTC
>JBOICR010000050.1:0-1727 GCA_050740195.1 Nevskiaceae bacterium
TGGCTTACTCGGACGACACGGTTGACGCCATCAGTTATCAGCTCGGATTCGGCGGTGCCAGCCCGATGGTGCAGTTCTTCAAGCGGCTCGAAAAATCAACACCCCAGGCGTTTCGCCGCTCGTTCCACGAGCGGGACAAGGCCTGAAGATGGATCGGAGCGGGATGACGGCGGGGTTGGAGGATGCTACAAAGACCGGAAGGCCCAAGGAACGGTTGATGGGAGATGTCGCGACAGACCGGCGCCGCCGCTTCGAAGCCGAGGCCGTGGCCTTCATGCAGCCGCTCTACGGCACTGCCCTGCGTCTGACCCGGAGCCCCGCCGACGCCAGCGACCTGGTTCAGGAAGCCTGCTTGCGGGCGTACCGCGCCTTCGGCCAGTTGCTGACGCGCATCTCCGCTGACGAGTTCCTGTACCTGCAGCGATTCTTCGGGGGCGCATGGCGACCGGCCAGCGGCGGCTGATGCAGAGCACTGCAACGGCCAGAAAGCGTGTCTGCGTTATCGCCGGTGCCGGTCCCGGCAACGGCCTGGCCTTCGCGCGCCGCTTCGTGAACGCGGGTTACCGCGTAGGGCTGCTGGCGCGCGATCCGTCGCGGCTCGCCACCCTGACCTCTTCACTCCACGGTGCGCATGGGGTTGCGGCCGATCTTACGGACGCCGCAGCCGTGACCGCGGCGTTCACCGGGATGGCGGACCAGCTGGGCGAAGCCGAGGTGCTGATTTACAACGCCGGCGCCGGCAAGTTCGGCAATGTGGATCAGATCGTGGCGGCCGACTTCGAGGCGGCCTGGCGCACCAATGCGCTGGGCTGTTTTCTGAGCGTCCAGCAGGTCTTGCCGGGCATGCGCCGCCGCGGTGGGGGTTGCATCGTCGTGATTGGCGCCACCGCTTCGATCAAAGGCGGCGCCCACTTCGCCGCATTCGCGTCCGCGAAAGCGGCTCTGCGTAGCCTCGCGCAATCCCTGGCCCGCCAACTTGGGCCGGAGAACATCCACGTTGCGCACGTCGTCATTGACGGCGTGGTCGCCCTGGAACGCACGCGCAAGCTGATGCCGGATCGGAAGGACGAATTCTTCATGCAGCCGGACGCCATCGCCGACTCGGTGTTCCACCTGACGACACAGCCGCGTTCGGCCTGGACCTTCGAACTGGACCTGCGGCCGTTCGCAGAAAAATGGTAACGGCCGGGCGGTCCTTTCCCGTTACTCCCACCTAGCCACCCTGCGGGTCCAGCGCCAAGGAGCGAGATGGCTCTGCCGGCGAGTTTGATCGGGACGTGAGCCGGTCAATCACCGGGCAGGCAGAGTTTTCCGCATTGGCGTCGCAGTCCGCCACCCAGCGCGCCAGTTCTTTCCGGAGGTGGCGCAGTTCGCGAATGCGCGCGTCAACGACGTCCAGCTTTGATGCCGCCAGGTCGCGGGTGGCACGACAAGACGGTCGCGTGCGCAGACTCTGTAGTGTCTGGATTTCCGCCAAGGTAAACCCGACGACCTGGGCGCGCTTGATGAAGCGCAACTGTTCGGCGTCGGCTTCGCCGTAGCCGACGCCTGCGTTTATTTCCACGTTTGCGAAGGTTGCGGCATCACCCTGCGTCCCAATCAGGGCGACTGCTGCGTGTTCTGCTCGTTTGGATCGGCGCCGTGTCCGCCGGTCCAACAGCAGCGATCGTGTTGTGCATCACCCGGTCGTTGAAGCGACGAGTCGGCTCAAGCATTTCCAAGCCGGA
>JBOICR010000051.1:0-3660 GCA_050740195.1 Nevskiaceae bacterium
GGTGACGACGTCGAGCAAGCCCTCGTCGTCGGTCACGCCCTCGGCGAGGTCGGCGTTGAGGTCGATGGCGGTCATGGCTCGAGGACTTTACCGCGCGTTTCCGGCAGCAGCGTGGCCGCGAGCAGCATGACGCCGTAGGCCATCAGCGCGAACAGCGCCATCGCGCCCGCCAGCGACAGCGCTGCCGCCAGCGCGCCGACCAGGGTCGGGAACAGCGCGCCGAGGCCGCGGCCGAAGTTGTAGCAGAAGCCCAGCCCCGAGCCGCGCAGGCGCGTCGGGAACAGCTCGGTCAGGAAGGCGCCGAAGCCGGAGAAGTAGCCGCTGGCGAAGAAGCCGAGCGGGAAGCCCAGGACCAGCATCGCGTCGGGCGGGATCGGCAACTGCGTATAGGCGACCACCAGCGCCGCGGCGCCGACGGCGAACGACTGGAACAGCCGGCGGCGCCCGATCGCATCGGCCAGCCACGCGCCGACCAGATACCCGGCGAACGCTCCGGCAATGACGAAGCCCAGATAGCCGGCCGAGCCGACGACGGTCATGCCGCGCTCCTCGCGCAGGAACGTCGGCAGCCAGGTGCTGATCGCGTAGTAGCCACCCTGCGCGCCGACGCCGAGCAGCGAGGCCAGCAGCGTGGTGCGCAGGATGTCCGGCGCGAAGATGTCCAGGATGCGCGCGCTGTCCCCCCGCGCCATCCGGCGCTGTGAGATGGCCGGTTCCTCGACATTGCGCCGCACGTAGAACACGAGCAGCGCCGGCAGGGCGCCAAACGCGAACATCCAGCGCCACGCCTGCTCGGCCGGCAGCCACGAGTACAGGCCCGCCTGGATCAGCACGGCGAGACCCCAGCCGATCGCCCAGCCCGACTGCACGAAGCCCACCGCGCGACCGCGGTATTCGGCGCGGATGGTTTCGCCGATCAGGACGGCGCCGGCCGCCCATTCACCGCCGAAGCCCAGGCCCAGCAGCGCGCGGCCGATCATCAGCTGGGTGAAGTCCTGCGCGAACGCGCACAGCAGGCTGAAGAACGAGAACCACAGGATGGTGATCTGCAGCGTGCGCACGCGGCCGATCCGGTCCGCCAGATATCCCGCCCCCCAGCCGCCGATCGCCGAGAACAGCAGGGTCAGCGTGACGGCAAAGCCCGCGGTTCCGCGCTCGACCTGCCACAGCGCGATGACCGTGCCGATCACCAGCGGATAGACCATGAAGTCCATCCCGTCGAGCATCCACCCCAGGAAGCACGCCCAGAACGTGCGGCGTTCCGGGAGCGTCAACCTCACAGCTGGGAAAGTTTGCGCAGCTCGCGCACGCCGACGGCGAGCACCATGAAGTCGACCGGCGTGGACACGTGCAGCTCCTGCAGACGCTGGATGCCGAACTTCAGGCGCGCTTCATGCGCCTTGATCCAGCCGTCGATGCGCTCTTCGGCGCTCTTGCCGGGCTGCTTGAGGATACGGCCGGCGATCATGCGGTGCAGGCGGTAGGTGTCGTCGCGCAGGTTGCTGCGCGCCAGCGCCTGCCAGCCGCCCGTCACGTTCAGGCCGATGACCGACGACAGCAGCCACAGCACCCGCAAGCGGTCGCCGATCCCGAAGTAGACGCCGGCGGCTTCGGCCAGCGGCACCTTCGCCTCGAGCGACAGGTCGACGATGTCCGGCGCCGAGCCGATCACCATGGTGCTGGCCAGCTGCTCGGCAAGCTTCTGCGGCGTGCCGTCCTTGACCATGCTCTCGACGGCCTTGTCCCACGCGCTGCGGTAGGTGTGCGGCAGCACGTCGGGCAGCAGCGCCTCGAGTTCGGCGATGGGCTTCTTGAAACGCGCAACGACCTCGCCGATCGGGTGCTGCGTGTACTTGGCGTTGATCAGCCAGGTGGTCGCGTGCTTGACCAGGCCGATCGCGCGGCCGAACAGCTTGAACTGCAGGGCCGCCGGCGCCTGGTTGTCGAGCGCCTGGATCGCCGTCCAGTAGCGGTCGGCGTCGAAGGCCTCGTGCGCCATGGCGTAGGCCTTGATCACGTCGCCGCGCGGGATGCCGTGGTCCTCGGCGAAGCGGTGGGCGAAGGCGATGCCCATGCGGTTGACCACCGCGTTCGACAGGACGGTCGCGACGATCTCGCGGCGCAGCCGGTGGTTGGCCAGCGCGTCGCGGTACTTCTTGACCAGCTCGCCCGGAAAATAGGACAGGAGGTCCCGCTCGAAGAACGGGTCGTCCGCCACGTCGGACTTCAGCATCGCGTCGAACAGCGAGATCTTCGACCACGACACCAGGATCGCCAGCTCCGGACGCGTCAGGCCCTTGCCGCGCGTGCGCCGCTCGGTCATCGACTCGTCGTCCGGCAGGTACTCGACCGCGCGCGTGATCAGGCCGTCGCGCTCGAGCAGCCGGATCAGGTCGGCGTGCTCGCCCAGGCGCGCCGGGGCGTCTTTCTCGAGCAGGCTGATCGCGAGGCTCTGCACGTAGCTGTCGTACAGCACGGCGTTGGCGAGGTCGTCGGTCATGCGCGCCAGCAGCGGATCGCGCTTCTCGCGCGTCAGCGAGCCGGCCTGCATCAGCCCGTTCAGCGGGATCTTGATGTTGACCTCGCGGTCGGAGCTGTGCACGCCGCCACTGTTGTCGATCGAGTCGGTGTTGATGCGGCCGCCGGCCAGCGCGTACTCGACGCGGCCGAGCTGGGTCATGCCGAGGTTGCCGCCCTCGCCGACCACCTTGCAGCGCAGGTCCTTGCCGTTGACACGGATGGCGTCGTTGGCGCGGTCGCCCACGTCGGTGTGGGCCTGGTGCTGGCCCTTGACGTAGGTGCCGATGCCGCCGTTCCACAGCAGGTCCACCGGCGCCTTCAGGATCGCGTACATCAGCTCGTTCGGCGTGACCGTCGCTTTGCGGATGTCGAGCGCCTTGCGGGCCTCGTCCGACAGCTTGATCGACTTTGCAGCTCGTGGATATATGCCGCCGCCCTTGCTGATCAGGTCCTTGTTGTAGTCGTCCCACGAGGAGCGCGGCAGGGCGAACATGCGCTCGCGCTCCTTGAAGCTCGCCTCGCAGTCGGGGTCCGGGTCGACGAAGATGTGGCGGTGGTCGAAGGCCGCCAGCAGGCGGATCTTGCGCGACAGCAGCATGCCGTTGCCGAACACGTCGCCGCTCATGTCGCCGACGCCGACGACGCTGAACTCCTCGCCCTGGATGTCGCGGCCCGGATGCATCTCGCGGAAGTGGCGCTTGACGCTCTCCCAGCCGCCCTTGGCGGTGATGCCCATCTTCTTGTGGTCGTAGCCGGCGCTGCCGCCGGACGCGAAGGCGTCGCCGAGCCAGTGGTCGTACTCGGCGGACAGCGCGTTGGCGATGTCGGAGAACGTCGCGGTGCCCTTGTCGGCGGCGACGACGAGGTACGGATCGTCCTCGTCGTAGCGCACCACCTTGTCGCGCACCACGATCTCGTCGCCCAACCGGTTGTCGGTGATGTCGAGCAGGCCGCGCAGGAAGGTCTTGTAGCACTCGACGCCGGCCTTGAGCCATTCGTCGCGCTTCGACGGATCGGCCTGCTTGACCACGAAGCCGCCCTTGGCGCCGACCGGCACGATGATCGCGTTCTTGACCTGCTGCGCCTTCATCAGGCCCAGCACCTCGGTGCGGAAGTCCTGCTTGCGGTCGCTCCAGCGCA
>JBOICR010000052.1:0-8797 GCA_050740195.1 Nevskiaceae bacterium
AGGTCGCACAGCACCGGCGTGCGCCGGCGGATGCGCTCGAAATCGGCCAGCGACCACTTGACCCCGGCGGTGTGGGCGATCGCGAGGTAATGCAGCACGGCGTTGGTCGAGCCACCCGTCGCCATGACCAGCGCGATGGCGTTCTCGATGGACTTCTTCGTGACGATGTCGCGCGGGCGCAGGTTGTTCTTGACCGCGTCGACCAGCACCTTCGCCGACTGCGCCACGCTGGCGCCCTTCTCGGGGTCGGGGTTGGCCATCTGCGAGGAGCCGAGCAGGCTCATGCCGAGCGCCTCGAACGAGGAGGACATGGTGTTGGCGGTGTACATGCCGCCGCAGGCGCCGAAACTCGGACAGGCGTTGCGCTCGATGCCGTCGAAGTCCTCCTTCGCCATCTTGCCGGCGGTGAAGGCGCCAACCGCCTCGAACGGCGAGACGATCGTCAGCGCCTGCCCCTTCCAGTGGCCCGGCCTGATGGTGCCGCCGTAACAGAAGATGCCGGGCACGTTCATGCGCAGCAGCGCCATCAGCGAGCCCGGCATGTTCTTGTCGCAGCCGCCCAGGCACAGCACGCCGTCCATGAACTGCGACTGCGCCGCGGTCTCGATCGCATCGCAAATGACTTCGCGCGAGACCAGCGAGTACTTCATGCCCTCGGTGCCCATCGAGATGCCGTCGGTGACGGTCGGAAAGCCGAAGGTCTGCGGCATGGCGCCGGCTTCGCGCAGCGCGGCCTCGGCACGCGCGGCCAGCGGCGCGAGCCCGGCATTGCACGGGTTCATCGTCGAATGCCCGTTGGCGATGCCGACCAGCGGCTTGTCGAAGTCGCGGTCGCTGAAGCCGACCGCGCGCAGCATCGCGCGGTTCGGCGACCGGGCCACGCCGGCGGTGATGGTGCGGCTGCGGCGGTTCGGCGTGTCGCTCATCGCTTCGGCTGCACCACCCGCAGGTAGGGCTTCAGCGTCTTCCAGCCCTGCGGGAACAGGGTCTTGGCTTCGTCGTCCTTGATCGCCGTCGGGATGATGGCGGGGTCGCCCGGCTTCCAGTTGACCGGCGTGGCGAGGCGCTGCGTCTCGTTGAGCTGCATCGCGTCGATCACGCGCAGCACTTCGTCGAAGTTGCGCCCGGCCGACATCGGATAGATCAGGATCAGCTTCACTTTCTTGTCGCGCCCGATCACGAACACGTTGCGCACAGTCTGGTTGTCCGCCGCGGTACGCTTCGAGGCGTCGCCGGAGACGGCGGCCGGCAGCATGCCGTAGAGCTTGGCGATGTTGAGCTCGGGGTCGCCGATCATCGGGTAATTGGGCGCCGTGCCCTGGGTCTCCTCGATGTCCTTGGCCCAGCGCGCGTGGTCGCCGACAGCGTCGACCGACAGGCCGATGATCTTCACGTCGCGCCGGTCGAACTCCGGCTTGATCTTCGCCATGTAGCCGAGCTCGGTGGTGCACACCGGCGTGAAGTCCTTCGGGTGCGAGAACAGCACGCCCCAGGAATTGCCGAGCCACTCGTGGAACCTGATCTTGCCGGCCGTGGTGTCGGCCTCGAAATCGGGCGCCGTATCGCCCAGTGACAGAGCCATGGTCAGTCCTCCACTCGTTCGGGGGCGCCCATCATGCCCCGACTGCGTCGCGCGCGCGGGAGGGCGGGAAAATTCGCATGACAATCAGCGCGTCCGCGCCGGAGCCAAAAGAAGGCCGCAAATTCTGCCCGTAAGCCCTTGCCTTGCCTCGGGTCTTGCGACGCCGCCGTTTTCTTGGTGGCGCGCCGCGCCAGGACTATAGTTTTCACATGGGCATCGCCAGCACGGTCCGCGATTATCTCGATGAAGCCGGTGTGGACTACCAGTTGCTGCACCACCCCTACACCCCCAACAGCCGCAGCGCGGCCGATGCTGCCCGCATTCCCGCCGATCAGCTGGCCAAGCCGGTGTTGCTGGAGGACGACAAGGGTTACCTGATGGCCGTGGTGCCGGCATCGCGGCGCGTCGAGCTGCAGAGCCTCGAGAGGCAGCTCGGCCGCCGGCTGGTGCTGGCGAGCGAACGCGAAGTGCAGGACCTGTTCTCGGATTGCAGTAAGGGCGCGGTCCCGGCGGTCGGCCAGGCCTATGGCGTCGACGTGGTGTGGGACGACTGCCTGGCGTCCTGCGCCGACGTCTACTTCGAGGCCGGCGACCACACCGACCTCGTGCACATGAGCGGCAAGGAGTTCACTTTCCTGATGGGCCGCCGGCCCCACGGGTCGATCAGCCGGCCCGACGCGACGCACTAGCGGTCAGGACGCTGCCAGCAGCCGCGCGTTGCCGCCGACCGCGGCGGTGTTGATCGTCAGCGTGCGCTCGGTGACGAAGCGCAGCAGGTAGTGCGGTCCGCCGGCCTTCGGGCCGGTGCCCGACAGTCCTTCGCCGCCGAACGGCTGCACGCCGACCACCGCGCCGATCATGTTGCGATTGATATAGGTGTTGCCGACGCGCGCGACGGCCTGCACGCGCCGCCAGGTGGACTCGATGCGGCTGTGCACGCCGAGCGTCAGGCCGAAACCGCTGTCGTTGATCTGCGCGACCACGTTCTCCAAGTCCTTCGCCGCGTAGCGGATCACGTGCAGCATCGCGCCGAAGTTCTCGGACTTGAGCTCGGACAGCGCGCCGATCTCCACCGCGCACGGCGCGAAGTAGGTCCCGTGCTTCGCGCTTTCCGGCAGTGGCCGCTGGTCGATCCGCGTCCCGATCTTGCTGACCGCCGCTGCATGCGCGTCGAGCCGCTGCTGCGCCTCGGCGTCGATCACCGGGCCGACGTCGGTCGACAGCAGCGCAGGGTCGCCGATGACGAGCTCGGCCATCGCGCCCTTGAGCATCCCGATCACCTTGTCGGCGATCTCTTCCTGCAGGAACAGCACCCGCAGCGCCGAGCAGCGCTGGCCGGCGGCGTTGAACGCCGAGGCGATGGTGTCCTTGACGACCTGCTCGGGCAGCGCCGACGAATCCACGATCATCGCGTTCTGGCCGCCGGTCTCGGCGATCAGCGTCGCGATCGAGCCGTCGCGCGCCGCCAGCGCGCGGTTGATCAGGCGCGCGACCTCGACCGAGCCGGTGAACGCCACGCCGGCAATGCGGGGATCCCGGGTCAACGCGGCGCCGACGTCGCCCTCTCCCAGCACGCATTGCAGGACGTCTTCCGGGATGCCGGCGTCGCGCAACAGCTGCACCATGCGCGCGGCGACCAGGTTGGTCTGCTCGGCCGGCTTGGCGATCACGGTGTTGCCGGCCACCAGCGCCGCCGCCACCTGGCCGGCGAAGATCGCCAGCGGGAAGTTCCACGGGCTGATGCAGACGAACACGCCGCGGCCGTGCAACTGCAGTTCGTTGTACTCGCCGGTCGGGCCGGGCAGCGCCGCCGGCGCCTCGAGCAGCGCGCGCGCCTGCGCCGCGTAGTAGCGCAGGAAGTCCACCGCCTCGCGCACTTCGGCGATCGAGTCCGGAATGGTCTTGCCGGCCTCGCGGATCAACAGGTGCACGAACTCGGGCCGGCGCGATTCGAGGGCGTCGCCCGCCTTTTCCAGCGCGTGCGCGCGGGTCTTCACCGGCGTTGCGCTCCAGCGCGGGAACGCCTTGACCGCGGCCTCGACCACCGAGGGCACCTGCGCCGCCGGCAGCGGCAGCCACTCGCCGACCCCGCGGCGGTGATCGGCCGGATCCTTGACCGGCCGGCCCTTGGGCTTGCTCTTTGACTCCTTCGTCCCGGCCACCAGGCTGGCGGCGACGGGATGCACGTCGCGCGCGTGGCGTGCGAGCGCCTCGGCGAACGCCTTCATGGCCGGCTCGTCGGCAAGGTTCAGGCCGGCGGAGTTCCGGCGCGACGGGCCGTACAGGTCGACCGGCATCGCGATGCCCGGGTTGGGGATCGGCGCCAGGCCCTGCGTCGCGGCGATCGGATCGGCGACCAGCTGCTCGGGTGGCACCGCCTCGTCGAAGATGCGGTTCACGAACGAAGTGTTGGCGCCGTTCTCGAGCAGGCGCCGCACCAGGTACGGCAGCAGATCCTCGTGCGAGCCGACCGGCGAGTAGACGCGGCACGGCACCGCCGGCAGGTCCTCGCCGATCACCTCGTACAGCGCCTCGCCCATGCCGTGCAGGCGCTGGAACTCGTAGCCCTCGGTGTCGCCGGCGTGGTCGCGGATCGCCGCGGCGGTGTGCGCGTTGTGCGTGGCGAACTGCGGATAGAACACGTCGCGCGCGGCCAGCAGCCGGCGCGCGCAAGCCAGGTACGACACGTCGGTACTGACCTTGCGGGTGAACACCGGGTACCCCGGCAGCCCCTGCTCCTGCGAGCGCTTGACCTCGGTGTCCCAGTACGCGCCCTTGACCAGCCGCACCGGGATGCGGCGGCCGACGGCGCGGCCGAGGGCTTCGAGCCACTCGAGCATCGGCACCGCGCGCTTCTGGAACGCCTGCACCGCGAGCCCGAAGCCGTCGTAGCCCGACAGCGAATCGTCGCGGTAGGCGGCCTCGAACAGGTCCAGCGACAGCTCGAGCCGGTCGGCCTCCTCGGCGTCCACCGTCAGGCCGATGTTCTCGCGCCGCGCGGCACGCACGAGGTCGACCAGCACCGGCGTGAGTTCGGCGCGCACGCGCTCGGCGTTGGCGAATTCGTAGCGCGGATGCAGCGCCGACAGCTTCACCGAGATGCCTGGGCGCGTCATGACCGGGTTGCCGTGCGGCACGTGGGCCCTGGCGCCGATCGACTTGATGGCGGCGTGGTACGCGGCGAGATAGCGCCTCGCGTCGTCGGCCGTCAGCGCGGCCTCGCCGAGCATGTCGTACGAGTGCAGGTAGCGCTTCTGGTCCTTCGAGCGGGCGTTGCCCATCGCCTCGTCGATGGTCCGGCCCATCACGAACTGGTGACCCATCAGCCGCATGGCCTGCCGGATCGCCAGGCGGATGACCGGCTCGGACGACTTGCCGACCAGTTTCTGCAGGGCCTTGTGGAAATTGCCGGTCGTCGTCGGCGACAGCCGGACGATGCGGCCGGTCAGCATCAGGCCCCAGGTCGAAGCGTTCACGAACAGTGAATCGCTCTTGCCCAGGTGCTCGTCCCAGCCGGCGTTGCCGAGCTTGTCGGCGATCAGTTTTTCGGCGGTCGCGTTGTCCGGGATGCGCAGCAATGCCTCGGCCAGGCACATCAGCAGCACGCCTTCCTCGCTCGACAGGTCGTACTCGCGCATGAACGCATCCAGCGGCGACTCCTTGTCGCGCAGCGCGCGCACGCGCTTGACCCAGCCGGCGGCGGTGACCTGGATCGCCGCCGACCGCGCCTCGGGGACCTGCGCGTCGGCCAGCAGCCGCTGGACCACCGCGGTTTCGTCGGCCAGGTAGGCCGCGGAAATCGCCGCGCGCAGACCGTCGCGATTCGGCGGCGGAGGGTCCAGGACGAACGGCGTGGCCGACGCGGTTTTCATAGGCGCGCATAGTATCCTTCCGCCATGGCAAAGGACGTGCTCGTCGTGCTCGTCACCTGCCCGCCCGACAAGGCGCAGGGCATCGCCTCGGCGCTGGTCGAGGAGCGCGTCGCGGCCTGCGTGAATCTCGTCCCGAGCCTGCACTCCGTGTACCGGTGGAAGGGCGAGGTGCACCACGAGGACGAGGCGCTGCTCCTGGTAAAGACCACCAAAGACCGGTTCGAGGCACTCAAGCAGGCCGTGCTGAAACACCATCCGTACGAGCTGCCCGAGGTCATCGCCTTCACCGTGGACCGCGGGCACACGCCGTACCTGGAATGGGTGATCGAGTCCTCGCACTGACATGAAGCCTGCAAATTTCGTCGCGGCGCTGGCCGCCACCGCCCTGCTGGGATCCGCCGCATTCGCCGGCGGCGACCCGCTGGGCCACAAGAAACCCGAGTTCCTCCCCGTCGAGCAGGCCTTCGAGCTGCAGCCACTGGTCCAGAAGCCGGACGGCACGATCGAGGTGTCCTGGCGCATCGCCCGCGAGTACTACCTTTATCGCGACAAGCTGAAATTCACGGCCAGCTCGCCGGCCTCGCTCAAGCTCGGCAAGCCGGCGCTGCCGGCCTCCCTGCCCCACGAGGACGAGCACTTCGGCACGACGCAGATCTACCGGGACCGGCTGGTCGTCAGGCTGCCGTTCAGCACGGACGCCAAGGGTCCGGTCAGCGTCACGGTGGTCTACCAGGGCTGCGCCGACGCCGGCCTGTGCTATCCACCGCAGACGCGGACGCTGGGGACCGGGAGTTGAGGCGCGGGACACTCGCGCTGATCCTGGTGTGCGGGGTCTCGGCGGCGGCGGGCTTCGGCGGCTACGCCTGGTGGCAGCACCGGGCCGCGGTCGAGGCAGCCGCGGTGCGCCCCGACCTCGAGTTCCGTGACCTCGACGGCCAGCCGCACCGATTGTCCGAATGGAACGGCAAGCTGCTGCTGCTGAACTTCTGGGCAACCTGGTGCCCGCCGTGCCTGAAGGAGATCCCGCTGCTGGTCGAGGCCCAGTCGCGGCACGGCCCGCGCGGCCTGCAGGTCGTCGGCATCGCCATGGACGAGGTCGAGCCGGTGCGCCGCTTCGCCGAGCGCCTGCGCATGAACTATCCGCTGATGGCGGGCCAGGCCGAGATCGCGCGGGCGATGGATGCGCTCGGCGACCCGCTCGGTGCGTTCCCGTTCTCGGTTTTGATCGCCCCGGACGGGCGCATCCTCGATCGGAGCTCCGGGGATTTGTCCCCGGAGGAGCTAAAAGCCTGGCTCGACCGGCACCTTCCCCTTTGAAATCCGCCTAACGTGCGGCGATCAGCGGCGATCTGTACATAAAAAATCACCTCTGGCACACTCTGCGGCCCACCCTTGGTTGCCCAGAGCCCGCGTGAGCGACCTTTTGCTGATCAACGGCCCGAATCTGAACCTGCTCGGCAGCCGTGAGCCCAAGCACTACGGGCAGAAAACACTCGCGCAGATCGAGCTCGACCTGGTTTCGGAAGCCGATCGCCTCGGCCATCGCCTCGCCACCTACCAGAGCAACCACGAGGGCGAACTCGTCGACCGCGTGCACAAGGCCAAGACCGACAACGTCGCCTTCATCCTGTTGAACCCCGGCGGTTACACCCACACGAGCGTCGCCCTGCGTGACGCCATGCTGGCGGTCGGGATCCCTTTCATCGAGATCCACCTGTCCAACACCTACGCGCGGGAAGCCTTCCGCCGCCATTCCTATTTCTCCGACATCGCGCGCGGCGTGATCGTCGGCCTTGGGCCCCAGGGCTACCGCCTGGCGTTGCAGGCAGCCCACACCCAACTCGCCGCGACCCACTAGAGAGGACCGCCTCATGGACCTTCGCAAGATCAAGACGCTGATCGACCTGCTCGAGCAGTCGGGCATCGCCGAACTGGAGGTCAAGGAGGGCGAGGAATCGGTGCGCATCGCGCGCCATCCCACCGGCTCGGCGATGCCGATGATGCATTACGCCCCGCCACCGCCGGCGCTGCCGGCGGCGGCGCCGGCGCCCGCAGTCGCCGCTGCGGCGGCCGCGCCGAAGCCGGTCAGCAAGGGCCATGCGGTGAAGTCGCCGATGGTCGGCACGTTCTATCGCGCGCCGTCGCCGGGCGCGAAGTCCTTCGTCGAGGTCGGCCAGACCGTCAAGCAGGGCCAGACGCTGTGCATCATCGAAGCGATGAAGATGCTGAACCAGATCGAGGCCGACGCCTCGGGCGTGATCACCGAAGCGCTGGTCGAGAACGGCCAGCCGGTGCAGTTCGACCAGCCGCTGTTCATCATCGAGCCGGCCTGAGCCGCGGGCCCTCGCCCCCGAACATGTTCAACAAGATCCTGATTGCCAATCGCGGCGAGATCGCGCTGCGCATCCTGCGCACCTGCCGCGAACTCGGCATCAAGACCGTGGCGGTCCACTCGACCGCCGACCGCGAGCTCAAGCACGTGCTGCTGGCCGACGAGGCGGTCTGCATCGGCCCGCCGCCCGCCGGCCAGAGCTACCTGAACATGGCAGCGATCATCAGCGCGGCCGAAGTCGCGCAGGTCGACGCAGTGCATCCGGGCTACGGCTTCCTGTCCGAGAACGCCGACTTCGCCGACAAGGTCGAGAAGTCCGGCTTCGTGTTCATCG
This sequence comes from Nevskiaceae bacterium, assembly GCA_050740195.1. Taxonomy (GTDB): domain Bacteria; phylum Pseudomonadota; class Gammaproteobacteria; order Nevskiales; family Nevskiaceae; genus JACPFV01. The sequence continues at coordinate 8,121 of JBOICR010000052.1, forward strand.
GACCGCGCCCGGAGAACATCCGCCAGATGGGCGACAAGGTGAACGCCAAGCAGGCGATGCTCAAGGCGGGCGTGCCCTGCGTGCCGGGCTCGGAAGGCGCGCTGCCCGATGCGCCCGCGGAAGTCGTCAAGCTGGCGCGCAAGATCGGCTACCCGGTGATCATCAAGGCCGCCGGCGGCGGCGGCGGGCGCGGCATGCGCGTCGTGCACACCGAGGCGGCGCTGCTGAACGCCGTGAATCTGACGCGCCAGGAGGCGCTCGCTGCGTTCGGCAGCGGCACCGTGTACATGGAGAGGTTTCTCGAGAACCCGCGCCACATCGAGATCCAGGTGCTGGCCGACGAGCACAAGAACGCGGTGTTCCTCGGCGAACGCGACTGCTCCATGCAGCGGCGCCACCAGAAGATCATCGAGGAGGCGCCTGCGCCCGAGCTGACCGCAAAGCAGCGCGATCGCATCGGCGAGCGTTGCGCCGACGCCTGCCGCAAGATCGGCTACCGCGGCGCCGGCACCTTCGAATTCCTGTACGAGAACGGCGAGTTCTACTTTATCGAGATGAACACGCGCCTGCAGGTCGAGCACCCGGTGACCGAGATGATCGCGCAGCGCGATCTGGTTCACTTGCAAATCCACGTCGCCAACGGCCATCCGCTGCCGTTTCGGCAGGAGGATCTCGAG
>JBOICR010000053.1:0-1943 GCA_050740195.1 Nevskiaceae bacterium
GTGGTGTCCCAGGTGGTTGACACCATGGGCTCGATCAACGCCTCGTCCAGAAAGATCGTCGACATCATCGGCGTGATCGATGGCATCGCCTTCCAGACCAACATCCTGGCGCTGAACGCGGCGGTCGAAGCCGCGCGCGCCGGCGAGCAGGGCCGCGGTTTCGCGGTGGTTGCGGCGGAAGTGCGCAGCCTGGCCCAGCGCTCCGGCAGTGCGGCCAAGGAGATCAAGACCCTGATCTCGGATTCCGTCGAGAAAGTGCAGGAAGGCTCGCGCCTGGTCGAGAACGCCGGCAAGACCATGTCCGAGGTCGTGCAGTCGGTGAAGCGCGTGACCGACATCATGGGCGAGATCAGCGCGGCGTCGCAGGAGCAGTCCAGCGGCATCGAGCAGGTCAACCAGACGGTCACCCAGATGGACCAGGTCACGCAGCAGAACGCGGCGCTGGTCGAAGAGGCCGCTGCCGCCGCCAAGTCGCTGGAAGACCAGGCCGGCGCGCTGGCCCAGTCGATGACGGTGTTCAAGCTTGCGCAGGGGCAGGGCAGCGCCATCGCCCCGGCCGCCCGGAGTGTGGCGCCGGCACCGCGCATCGTGCGCGCGACGGCCAAGCCTGCCGCGCCGGTGGCGAAGCTGGTGGCCGCGCGCGCCAACGGCGCCAACGGTCACTCGGCCGAGTCGGGCCACTGGGCCGAGTTTTAAGGAGCCTGCCGGGCCTTGCGGCTCGCCCACGGACCCCGACCCATGGATACCAGCCAGGAGGCCCGGCAGTTCCTGTTCACGCAGCGTGACTTTGAGCGCGTGCGGCGCATGATCTACGCGCGCGCCGGCATCTCGCTCGGCCCCAGCAAAGGCAACATGGTCTACAGCCGCCTGTCGCGGCGGCTGCGGGCCCTGGGGCTGGGGTCGGTGCGCAGCTACCTCGACCGGCTCGACGACGACCAGGCCTCGGGCGAGTGGCAGGCATTCACCAATGCGCTGACCACGAACCTGACCTCGTTCTTCCGCGAGAGCCATCATTTCGAGGTGCTGCGCGAGCACCTCGCCAGCCGCACGTCGCCGGCGCGCATCTGGTGCGCGGCCGCGTCGACCGGCGAGGAGCCGTACTCGATCGCCATGACCGCGGTGGACGCTTTCCGCAGCTTCACGCCGCCGGTCAGCATCCTGGCGACCGACGTCGACACGCACGTGCTGGACACGGCGCGCGCCGGCGTCTACCCGGTCGAGCGCATCGAGCCGCTCGAGCGCGGGCAGCAGCGGCGCTTCTTCAGCCGCGGCATCGGCGCGAGCGAGGGCTCGTGCCGCGTCGCCGAGTCGCTGCGCCCGCTGGTGCGCGTCGAGTGCCTCAACCTCCTCGACCCGGTGTGGCCGATCCGCAAGCCGCTGGACGCGATCTTCTGCCGCAACGTGATGATCTATTTCGACGAGGCGACCCAGCGCGAGATCCTGGAGCGCTTCGTGCCGCTGCTGGCGCCGGACGGCCTGCTGTTCACCGGGCATTCCGAGAGCCTGCTGCGTGCGACCGACCTGTTCCGCTCCTGCGGGCGCACCGTCTATCGCCTGGCCGGGGCCGTGTCGTGAGGATCCGCGAGTCGCGGGCCTTCCGCGCGGCGCCGAGCCACCCGGCCGTGCAGCCGGTAGTCGCCTACGACCGCGAGCTGCGCGCGCAGTCGGTCAAGATCCTGCCCGGGGAGTTTCTCGCCACCTCGCGCGACCTGGTGATGACGACGCTGCTGGGGTCCTGCGTGGCCGCCTGCCTGCACGATGCCGAGGCCGGCATCGGCGGCATGAACCACTTCATGCTGCCCGAGGGCAGCGTCGGCCCGGCCAGCGCGCCCGCGCGCTACGGCGTCTACGCCATGGAAGTGCTGCTGAACGCGCTGCTCAAGCACGGTGCCAAGCGCTCGCGCCTGCAGGCCAAGGTGTTCGGCGGCGGCCACGTGCTCAAG
>JBOICR010000054.1:0-5483 GCA_050740195.1 Nevskiaceae bacterium
CGGTCGACCGCGACGCCGCTGAAGCCGTAGGTCGGGATGCGGGCCGCCACGGTGAACACGCTGTCCGAGGCGCCGGTCATCATGGTCGGGATGATCGGCAGGGCGGGCCAGCGGGCGTCGACCGCACGGCGCAGCGCATCGAACACGTCCGCCCGCGGCGGCGGCGGTGACATCGGCATGGTGTCGGGCGCGACGTCCAGGCGCTCGTCGGTCTTGGAGTGGATGTAGCGGACCGTGACATCCGGATCGGCGGCGATCCTGACCAGCTCGCGCCGCACCTCTTCGGGCGAGTGGCCCGGCAGGATGCGGCAGTTGACCGTCGCGGTCGCCGCTTGCGGCAGGGCGTTGTTGGCGTGGCCGCCGGCCAGGCGCGTGGCGACGCAGGTCGTGTGCAGGGTCGAATTCCAGGCCGGGTCCTGCGACAGGCGGCCGATCGCCTTCGCATCGGGCGTCTTGCCGAGGATCGCGCGCATGTCGGCTGCGACCTGCCCCTGCTGCACCTTCGCCAGATGCTCGAAGTAGACGCGGGTGACCGGATTGAGTTCGAACGGGAACGGCGAGCGGTGCAGGCGCTCCAGTGCGGACGCGAGCTGGTAGATCGCGTTCTGCGGGCGCGGCTGCGAGCTGTGGCCGCCGGGATTCTTCGCGCCGAACTCGTAATCGGCGTAAACCTTCTCCGCCGCGGCGACTTCCAGGTTCACCGGCTTGCCGCCGACGCTGTTGATGCCGCCGGAGTCCGGGTTCAGCACGAACTCGGCGTCGACCAGCTCGCGGCGGTTCTTGAGCAGCCAGTCCACACCGTTGTCGGCGCCGCCTTCCTCGTCCGCGGTCAGCGCGAGGATGATGTCGCGCGCGGGCACGAAGCCCTCGCGCTTGAAGCGGATCATCGTCGCCGTGGCGATGGCCGCCATGTTCTTGATGTCCTGCGTGCCACGGCCGTAAAAGTAGCCGTCCTTCTCGACGAACTGGAACGGGTCGGTGGTCCAGTCCTCGCGCCGCGCCTCGACCACGTCGAGGTGGACGATGATCAGCACCGGCTTCAGCGTGCCGTTGCCACGCAGGCGGGCGACCAGGTTGCCGCGCTTGGCGCGCGGCCCGAGCACGGCGACGTCGCCCTTGGCGAAGCCCGCCGCGCGCAGGCGTTTCGCCATCGCCTCGGCCGCGGCCGTGGTGTCGCCGACCGAGTGCGAAGTGTTGATCTCGATCAACTCCTCGAACAGGTCGCGCGCCAGCTTGCGGTCGGATTCGCCGAGCGGTTCGGCGGCGCAAACCGTGGCGGACAGCAGCGCGGACAGCGCGAGTGCGGCAGGGCGCATGAGGTTACCTCTCAGGTCAGGAGCAGGGAGCCCAGCCCCAGCAGGGCAAAGAAGCCGCCGACGTCGGTAAACGTCGTGAGGATCACCGAGCCGGCGAGCGCCGGGTCGACGCCGATCTTCTTGAGGAACAGCGGCAGGTAGACGCCGGCCAGCGTGCCGTTGAGCTGGTTCAGCAGCAGCGCGATCGCGATGACGAACGCGAGGCCGAAGCTCCTGAACCAGACCAGCGTGACGGCGCCGACCACGATGGCCCAAAGGGTGCCGTTGATCGCGGCCACCTGCAGTTCCTTCTTGAGCAGCGGGCCGACGTTGGCCGCGCCGACCTGGCCGAGTGCGAGCGAGCGGATCATCAGCGTCAGCACCTGGCTGCCGCCGATGCCGCCCATGCTGGCGACGATCGGCATCAGCACCGCGAGCGCGACCACCTGCTCGATCGCTGCCTCGAACATGCCGACGACCCACGAGGCGAGGAACGCCGTCGCCAGGTTGACGCCGAGCCACACCGCGCGCCGGCGCGAGGCCTGCGCCACCGGCGCGAAGATGTCCTCGTCCTGGTTCAGGCCCGCCATTGACAGCAGGCGCTGCTCGGACTCGCGGCGGATGACGTCGACCACGTCGTCGATCGTGATGCGGCCGACCAGGTGGTTGTTCTCGTCCACCACCGGCGCCGAGATCAGGTCCAGGTTCTCGAAGCGCTGCGCGACCTCGCTGGCGGGCTGCGTCGCCTGCAACGGCTCGGCGCGGTCCATCGCCGCGCTGACCAGCATCTCGGGATCGCGCGTGACGATCTTGGCCAGCGGCAGCGAGCCGAGGTAACGGCCGTAGCGATCCACCACGAACATCATGTCGGTCGTCGCCCACAGCCGACCGCGCATGCGCAGGTAGCGGTGCACGACGTCGAGCGTGACGTCCGGGCGCACGGTGACGATATCGGGGCTCATCAGGCCGCCGGCGGTGTCCGGCTCGTAGGCCAGCATCTGCTCGAGGCGGTCGCGGTCGCGCGCGTCCATCGCGCGCAGCACCTGTTGCGTGACGGTCTCCGGCAGGTTCTCGACGAAGTCGGCGAGATCGTCGATCGGCAGGCCCTTGGCCGCGGCGACCAGATCGGCGACGTCCATGTGCTCGACCAGGTCTTCGCGTACGCCTTCGGTCAGGTGCAGCAGTGCTTCGCCGCGGTCTTCCGGGTCGACCATGCCCCAGACCACGCGCCGCTCGTTGCGCGGCAGCGATTCGATCAGCAGCGCCATCTCCGCGGGGTTCAACGCGTGCAGCGAGCGCTTGACGGTGAGCGCGCGACCGCCCTGCAGCGCCGCGTGGATGCGCTTGACCTGCTCGGAGGCGGGCTCGCTTTCGGAGTGGTCGGTCACGACGGGCGCTATATCACTGGCTGGGCTGCGGGAAAACTAACACACGAATGCCGTAGAGTCGCGCCGTGAGAATCGTCAGCCATACCTGTTCGAACACCGAAATCGTCTGCGCGCTGGGCGCGGCACGGTCCCTGGCGGGTGTCGACAGCGATTCCGACTTCCCGCCGGAGGTGGTGGCGCCGCTGCCGAAGCTCGGCCGCGACCTCGAACTCGACGTCGCAGCGGTGGAACAGCTCGCCCCCGACCTGGTGCTGACCTCGCTGACCGTGCCCGGCCACGAGCGCATCGTCGAGGCGCTCAAGCAGGCGGGGCTGCCCGTGCTGGTGATCGATCCGATCGGCCTGGACGGCGTCTACGACTCGATTGCCCAGATCGCCGAGGCACTCGGCATCCTCACGCGCGGCCGTTCGCTGATCGCGCAGATGCAGTCCGACATGCCGCCGGTGGAGCCGCGCGAGGCGCGGCCCAAGGTGCTGGTCGAGTGGTGGCCCAAGCCGGTGATCGCGCCGGCGCGCCAGTCGTGGGTCAACGACGTGCTGCACCTGGCCGGCGGCATCAATCCGTTCGGGACCCGCGACGGCAAGAGCCTCGAGCTGGCCGACGCCGATGTGCTGGCCGCCGCGCCGTACGCCGTCGTCATGTCGTGGTGCGGGGTCAAGGAAGAGAAATACCGCCGCGATGTGGTCGAGCGCCGGCCGGGCTGGTCGGAAGTGCCGGCCGTAAAGCACGGGCGGATTTTTCCGGTGACTGAGGCGTTCCTCGGCCGGCCGGGACCGCGGCTGGTGGAGGGTTACCGCGCCCTCAGGGAAATCTGCCGCGCCTGAAGGCGCTCCTACGAGCGGTCGCGCGCGCTCTGGGCGTGCGCCTGCAAGCCTTCCGCGTCGGCCAGCGCGCCGGCAACGCCGGCGAGCTTCTTCGCGCCTTCGGGCGTGCAGCCGATGACGCTGGTGCGCTTCTGGAATTCATAGACGCCGAGCGGATTGGCGTAGCGCGCCGCCCGCGAGGTCGGCAGCACGTGGTTGGGCCCGGCGACGTAGTCGCCGAGCGCCTCGGGCGTGTGGCGGCCGAGGAACACCGCGCCGGCGTGCGCGACGGATTTCAGCAGAGTGTCGGGTTGCGCGACCGACAGCTCGAGGTGCTCGGGCGCGATCCGGTTCGACAGCTGCACCGCCTCGGTCAGGCTGCGCGTGTGGATCAACGCACCGCGGCGCCTGAGCGATTCGGCGACGATCCGGCGGCGCGGCAGCGCCTTGACGCGCTCCTGCATCGCCGCGGCGACGCGGTCGAGGAAGCCGGCGTCCGGCGACAGCAGGATGGACTGCGCGTCCTCGTCGTGCTCGGCCTGCGAGAGCAGGTCCATCGCGATCCAGTTCGGATCGGTCTGGCCGTCGCAGATCACGACGATCTCGGAGGGTCCGGCGATCGAGTCGATGCCGACGCGGCCGAACACCAGGCGCTTGGCGGCTGCCACGTAGGCGTTGCCCGGGCCGACGATCTTGTCCACGGCCGGGAGGGTCGCGGTGCCGTAGGCGAGCGCGGCGATGGCCGGCGCGCCGCCGATCGCGAACACGCGGTCGACGCCGGCCAGGTGCGCGGCGGCCAGCACCAGCGGGTTGCGCTCGCCGTGCGGTGTCGGCACGCACATGATGATTTCGCGCACGCCGGCGACTTTCGCCGGGATCGCGTTCATCAGCACCGAGGACGGGTAGGCGGCCTTGCCGCCCGGCACGTAGAGTCCAACGCGGTCGAGCGGCGTCACGCGCTGGCCGAGCCGGTTGCCGTGCTCGTCGGTGAACTCGAATTCGGCCAGCTTCTGTTTCTCGGCGTACGCGCGGATGCGCGCCGCCGCGGTCTCGAGCGCCCCGCGCAACTCGGCCGGCAGGGATCGCCAGGCGCCGGCACGGCTTTCGCCGCCGATCTCCAGCTCGCGCATCGACCTGGCGGTGTGGCGGTCGAAGCGCTCGGTGCACTCGAGCACGGCGCTGTCGCCGCGGTGGCGGACGTCGTCGACGATGCGTGCCACCGTCTCGGTGATCTCGGGGCTGCTCTCGGGCGTGCGGTCGAGCAGTCGCGCAAACTCCGCGTCGAACGACGCGTCGTGCGTGCCCAGGCGGCGCAGTTCGAGCCGCGCCTCGCCGTCGCGCCGGCCGCGCGGCGCGCGCGCCTTGCCACGGTCGCGGCGGCTCACGAGCGCGACCTGAAACGATCGAGCCAGCGCCGGATTTCGGCGTGCTTCATCTTCATCGCCGCCTTGTTGACGATGAGGCGGGCGCTGATCTGGGCGATCGTTTCGACTTCCTTCAAGCCATTCGCGCGTAACGTGCTCCCGGTATTGACCAGGTCGACGATGCAATCAGACAGCCCGACCAGGGGGGCGAGTTCCATCGAGCCGTACAACTGGATGATCTCGACCTGTTGTCCCTTGTCGGCGAAGTGGCGGCGCGTGATGGCCGGATACTTCGTCGCGACGCGCACGCGGCGCAGCGGCCCACCCGTCGCGCGCGCCGGCGCGGCGACCACGAGACGGCACTTGGCGAACCCCAGGTCCAGCGGCTCGTACAGCGCATCCGACCCGTGCTCCATCAGCACGTCCTTGCCGACGATGCCGAAGTCGGCGGCGCCGTACTCGACGTAGGTCGGCACGTCCGCCGGCCGCACGATCAGCAGCTGCACGCCCGGATCCCGCGAGGGCAGGCGCAGGCGGCGGTCGTCCAGTCCGCTGGCCGGCGCGAGGCCGAGCGCGGCCAACAGCGGCTGGCTGTCTTCGAGGATGCGGCCCTTCGAGAGGGCGAGGGTCAGG
>JBOICR010000055.1:0-4691 GCA_050740195.1 Nevskiaceae bacterium
CGGCAGACCCGGTCGAGCACGAACAGGTCGGACCAGGAGCGCTCCGGCAGCACGAAACACACCGGCCGGTGGGGGTCCAGGTTCAGGCGCGCGGCGACCTGGTCGGGCGCGACGCGGTAGCGCACCAGCCACAGCATCGGCTTGCGCAGCCACCAGGCGAGCGTGAACAGCAGCTCGTTCAGCATCCGCCCCCCACCCTGGTTGGAAGGCCCGGAGTGTAGCGGATGGCTGCGACCCTTCGGCCGTTCGCTGCATCGCACAATTGACCCGCCCGCGCGTTATCGGGTATCAACCCCGCTTCGCGCCGACCGGCGCCGCCGTCCAATGGAACCCAAGCAAATGAACCAGCCCACCTGGCTCGGCCACCCGCGTGGCCTCGCGACGCTGTTCATGACCGAGTTCTTCGAGCGCTTCACCTACTACGGGATGCGCGCGCTGCTCGTGCTGTTCATCGTCGCGGCGACGGAAGGCGCCAACCCCGGCTTCGGCATGTCGCGGCAGGACGCCGGCGCCATCTACGGCCTCTATACCGGCGCGGTCTACCTGTTCTCGCTGCCGGGCGGCTGGATCGCCGACCGGCTGATCGGCCAGCGCAACGCCGTGTTCTGGGGGGGCGTCATCATCATGATCGGCAACTTCATCCTGTCGATCCCGGGCGCCCCGCCGCTGTTCTACCTCGGCCTGTGCGTGATCGTGGTCGGCGTCGGCCTGCTGAAGCCGAACATCTCGGCCATCGTCGGCGAGCTGTACAAGAACGAGCCGGGCGCCAAGCGCGACGCCGGTTTCTCGATCTTCTACGCCGGCATCAACCTCGGCGCGCTGCTCGCGCCGCTGATCGCCGGCACCATCGGCGAGGCCTGGAACTGGCGCGGCGGTTTCTTCTGCTCCGGCCTGTTCATGGGCTTCGGCCTGCTGCTCTACAAGTACCAGGAAAACTTCCTCGGCGACGCCGGCAAGGACCCGCACCCGACCTCTCCCGAGGAGCGCGCGCGCGGCTTCAAGATCCTGTGGATCGCCAGCGCGGCGCTGGCCGTGGCCATCCTGCTGGCCTACGCCGGGGTGTTCACGGTCAACGTGACCCAGCTGGCCCAGGCCGCCGGCGTCGCCATGAGCCTGCTCGGCATCGTGTATTTCGCCGCGGTGCTGATCTTCGCCGACCTTACGCGCGAGGAGCGCGGCCGCGTCGGCGTCATCGCGATCTTCTTCCTGTGCGCGGCCATGTTCTGGGCCGGCTTCGAGCAGCAGGCGACCTCGTTCAACCTGTTCGCGCAGGACCTCACCGACCGCGCGTGGCTCGGCGGCCTGTTCCCGGACGGCGTGCACCCGGCGTCCTGGTACCAGTCGGCCAACCCGATCTTCGTCGTGCTGTTCGCGCCGTTCTTCGCCTACATCTGGGTCGCGCTCGGCCGGCGCAACCTCGACCCGAGCGCGCCGGCCAAGTTCGGCCTCGGCCTGATCCTGCTCGGCACCGGCTTCCTGGTCATGATGGGCGCGGCGCAGATGATCATCGCGGGCGGCGAAGGCACCAAGGCCGCGCCGACCTGGCTGCTGATCACCTACCTGCTGCACACCTTCGGCGAGCTGTGCCTGTCGCCAGTCGGCCTGTCGAACGTGACCAAGCTGGCGCCGCAGCGCTTCGTCGGCCAGATGATGGGCACCTGGTTCCTCGGCTCGGCGCTCGGCAACCTGGTCGCCGGCCTGGTCGGCGGCCACGTCGGCGCCAGCGCCCACGAGATGCCCAGCCAGATGCTGACGATGTTCTTCATCGGCGGCGGTGCCGGCCTGGCGATGCTGCTGTTCACGCCGGTGATCAAGAAGATGATGGGGGGCGTCAAATGATGCGGCGGATCGTGGTTTCGCTGCTCGGGGCCGCACTGGCGCTGGCCGCCTGCGGCAAGGACACGGTCCGGGGCGAGGCCACGGCCGCCGAGGCCGACGCGTTCATCGCCGGCATCAACGACGAGCTCCGCGCCAGGCTGCCGCTGCTGAACGCGGCGGGCTGGCTGCAGTCGACCTACATCACCGGCGACTCGCAGATGATCGCGGCGAAGTACAACGAGGAATTCCTCGGGCTGCGCGCGAAGTGGCTGCAGCAGGCCAAGCGCTACCAGGGCGTGCCGGGCCTGTCGCCCGCCACGGCCCGCGCGCTGGCGCTGCTGAAGAACACCAGCACGCCGCCGCCGTCGGACCCGGCCAAGCAGGCCGAGCTGGCCAAGCTCCTGTCGGACATGGAGGCCAACTACGGCAGCGCCAAGTGGTGCAGCAAGGACAAGGCCGGCAACGAGCGCTGCCAGACCCTGCAGGAGATCGAGAGGGTCATCAACAACGTCGACCTGAAGAACACGCCCAGTGACATCGCGGCGGCCTGGGCCGGCTGGCATGCCACCGCGCGGCCGATCCGCGACGAGTACGGCCGCATGGTGACGCTGCTCAACCAGGGCGCGCGCGAGATGGGGTTCGCCGACACCGGCGAAGTCTGGCGCGGCGGCTACGACATGGCGCCGGCCGCGTTCGAGGTCGAGACCGGGCGGCTGTGGAACCAGGTCAAGCCGCTGTACGAGCAGCTGCACTGCGCCGTGCGCACGCGCCTCAACGAGAAATACGGCGACGCGCTGGTGCCGAAGGCCGGCAAGATCCCGGCCCACCTGCTCGGCAACATGTGGGCGCAGCAATGGACCAACCTGTACCCGCTGATGCAGCCGTTCGCGAACACCGGCAGCAGCCTCGACGTCACCGGCACGCTGAAGAAGCAGCGCGCCGCCGAGTACCGGAAGATCGCCGCCGCGTTCAAGGGCAAGCCGACGGCCAGGGACCTCGCCGACATGGAGCAGGGCGCCGACCTGGCGCAGGCCAAGGCGATGACCCGGGTGGCCGAGGACTTCTACGTCTCGCTCGGCTTCCCGAAGCTGCCGGACTCGTTCTGGCAGAAGTCGCTGTTCGTGCAGCCGCGCGACCGCAACGTGGTCTGCCACGCCAGCGCCTGGGACATGAACCTGCAGGGCGACGTGCGCATCAAGCAGTGCGTCGAGCCGGACGAGGACCAGCTGTCGACCTTGCACCACGAGCTCGGCCACCTGTACTACGACCTGATGTACAACCCGCAGCCGCCGGTGTTCCAGGACGCGGCGCACGATGGCTTCCATGAGGCGATCGGCGACACCATCACGCTGTCGCTGACGCCCGGCCACCTGCACCAGATCGGGCTGGTGCCGCCGCAGAAGGCCAACCCGAAGGCGACGATCAACGCCCAGATGAAGTGGGCGCTCGACAAGATCTCGTTCCTGCCCTGGGCGCGGACCGTGGACCAGTGGCGCTGGCAGGTGTTCTCCGGCAAGGTCGCGCCGGCCGGCTACAACGCCGCATGGTGGCAGCTGCGCGAGCAATTCCAGGGCGTCAGCCCGCCGCTGGCGCGCAGCGAGGACGATTTCGACCCGGGCGCCAAGTACCACGTCGCCGCCAACGTGTCGTACACGCGCTACTTCCTGTCGTTCGTGCTGCAGTTCCAGTTCTACAAGGCGCTGTGCGACGCCTCGGGCTACAACGGCCCGCTGCACGAGTGCGACTTCTACGGCAACGCCGAGGCCGGCCGGCGCTTCATGGCGATGCTCAAGCAGGGTGCGTCGCAGCCCTGGCCGGACACGCTGGAGAAGCTGACCGGCACGCGCCAGATGGACGCGTCCGCGCTGATCGAATACTTCACGCCGCTGATGGGCTACCTGAAGGAACAGAACGAGGGCCAGGCGTGCGGGTGGTGACCGGGGGACTGAAATGAAACGGGTTCTGAAATGGTTCGGCGGCCTGCTCGGCGCCGCGGTCGTGCTGGCGGTGCTGGCCTTCGTGCAGGTCTGGTACTTCAAGCCGTTCAAGATCGACATCTTCTTCGAGAAGGCCTTCCTGAAGGCGGTGCTCAGCGATCCGGAAACGCTGTCGTCGCTGCGCTTCCTCGACAAGATGGGCATCCACTCGCACAACGACGACCTGACCGAGTCGAGCCCGGCGCGGCAGGAGCGGCTCGCCGCGCAGACGCGCGACAACCTCGAGACGCTGCACGACTACGATCGCGCGTCGCTGGACGCCACCGACGCGATGTCCTACGACATCCTCGACTGGTTCCTGACCAACAACGTCGAAGGCCAGCGGTGGATGTGGCACAACTACCCGGTCAACCCGACCTTCGGCGTCCAGAACAGCCTGCCGACGTTCATGATCAGCACGCACCAGGTCACCAGCGCCGGGACGGCGCGCGACTACGTGGCGCGGCTGTCCAAGTTCCGCTGGAAGTTCGGTCACGTGCTCGACGGACTGAAGCTGCGCGAGTCCAAGGGCGTGCTGCCGCCGAAGTTCGCGGTCGAGAAAGTGCTCGACGGCATGCGCAGCTTCATCAAGCCGGCGCCAAAAGACCATGTGCTGGTCACCAACCTGCGCGACAAGCTCGACAAGCTCGGTGGCGTGTCGGACGAGGAGAAGCAGCAGATCCTCGCCGCCGGCGAGAAGGCGATCGCCGAATCCGTCGTGCCGGCCTACCAGGACCTGATCGGCTGGTTCGAGTCGATCCAGCCCAAGGTCACCGCCAGCAACGGCGTGTGGTCGCTGCCCGACGGCGACGAGTACTACGCCTGGTGCGTGCGCAACCACACCACGCTGCCGCTGACCGCGGACCAGGTGCACGAGACCGGACTCAAGGAAGTCGC
>JBOICR010000056.1:0-6152 GCA_050740195.1 Nevskiaceae bacterium
CCGACCAGCGCGGCGCCGCGTTCGGGTTGCGCCAGTCGCTCGACACGGTAGGGGCGGTGCTCGGGCCGCTCCTGGCGATCGCGCTGATGGGCGTGTTCGCCGGGGACATGCGCGCCGTGTTCGCCGTCGCCGTCATTCCGGCGCTGCTGTCCGTGGCGGTGCTGGCGTTCGGCGTGCGCGAGCCGCCGCGAACTGCCGCGCCGCCCGCGCCGCCGCGCTTCAGCCGCGACCTGCTGCGCCGCCTGCCGCGGCCGTTCTGGCTGCTGATGGCGGTGACCGTGCCGTTCACGCTGGCACGCTTCTCCGAGGCGTTCCTGCTGCTGCGCACGCAGTCGCTCGGCCTGGCTCTGGCGATGGTGCCGCTGACGCTGGCCGCGATGAACGTGGCGTACGCGCTCAGCGCCTACCCCGCCGGACGCCTGTCGGACCGCGTGCCGCGAGAGCGCCTGCTGGTCTACGGCTGCGTCGTGCTGCTCGCCGCCAACGCCTGCCTCGCCCTCGGCCCGAGCCTGGCCTGGGCCTTCGCCGGCACGGTACTGTGGGGCCTGCACATGGGCCTGACCGAGGGCTTGATCGGCGCGCTGGTTGCGGACCACGCGCCGGCCGAGCTGCGCGGCACCGGCTTCGGCGTGCTGCACTTCGTGCGCGGCGTGCTGCTGCTCGCTGCGAGCGCGCTGGCGGGCGCGCTGTGGACCGCGTGGGGCCCCGCGGCGACGTTCGGCGCCGGCGCGGCGTTCAGTGTGCTCACCCTCTTCGCGCTGCCGGCGCTGCGACGGCCGGCGCGATGATCGGGCTGCTGCAGCGGGTCAGCGCCGCCAGCGTCGCGGTCGGCGGCCGCGAGATCGCCGCGATCGGCCGCGGCGCGCTGGTCCTGGTTGGCGTGCAGAAGAACGACGGCCCGGCGCAGGCCGGGCGCCTGCTCGAGCGGCTGCTGTCCTACCGCGTGTTTCCGGACGAGGCCGGCCGGATGAACCGGTCGGTGCGCGACATCGAGGGCGGCCTGCTGCTGGTGCCGCAATTCACGCTGGCGGCCGATACGCGGACAGGCACGCGCGCCGGCTTCTCGACCGCCGCCGAGCCGGAACGTGCCCGGGCCCTGTTCGAAGCGCTGGTGCGGGAGGCGCGTGCGGCCTGGCCACACACCTGCGCCGGCGAGTTTGGCGCCGACATGCAGGTGAGCCTGACCAACGACGGCCCGGTGACGTTCTGGCTCGAGAGTTGATTTCAGGACCCCGGGGAGTATCCTAGCCGGCCGTTTTTGGGGGAGATTCATGAAAGCGCGCAAAGCCGCAGTCTCGCGCAACACCAAGGAGACGCAGATCCGGGTCGAGATCAATCTCGACGGCACCGGCGCGGCGAAGTTTTCCACCGGCATCGCGTTCCTCGAGCACATGCTCGAGCAGGTCGCCAGGCACGGCATGATCGACCTCGTCATCGAAGGCAAGGGCGACATGCACATCGACCACCATCACATGGTCGAGGACATCGGCATCACGCTGGGCCAGGCCCTCGATCAGGCGCTCGGCGACAAGTCCGGCGTGCGCCGGTACGGCCATGCCTACGTGCCGCTCGACGAGGCGCTGACCCGCGTGGTCGTGGACCTGTCGGGCCGTCCCGGGCTCGAGTATGGAGTCGAGTTTCCGCGTGCGCGCGTCGCCGAGTTCGACGTCGACCTGTTCCGCGAGTTCTTCCAGGGCTTCGTCAACCACGCCAAGGTCACGCTGCACATCGACAACCTCCGCGGCCGCAACGCGCACCACATCGCCGAGACCGCGTTCAAGGCCTTCGGCCGGGCGCTGCGCATGGCGGTCGAGCCCGATCCGCGCGCCACCGGCGTGCCGTCCACCAAAGGCACGCTGTAGCGGTCCACGGCCGTGGCGGAAACGATCGGCGTCATCGACTACGGCATGGGCAACCTGCACTCGCTCGGCAAGGCGCTCGAGCGCGTGGCCAGTTCCCAGCGCATCGTCATCAGCTACGACGTCGACGAGCTGCGCGCCTGCGACAAGCTGGTGCTGCCCGGCGTCGGCGGCGTGCGCGCCTGCATGAGCGAGCTCAAGCGCCTCGACCTGAACGACCTGGTGCGCGAGCAGGGCAAGAAGGTGCCGCTGCTCGGCATCTGCCTGGGCATGCAGGTCCTGCACGAATGGAGCGACGAGAACAACGGCGTGCCGGCGCTCGGGCTGATCCCGGGCAAGGTGGTGCGCTTCCCGGATCCGCCGCCAGGCGGCGGCGAGCGGCTGAAAGTGCCGCACGTGGGCTGGAACCGGGTCAAGCAGGCCGGCAAGCACCCGGTCTGGGCCGGCGTACCCGACGACAGCTGGTTCTACTTCGTGCACAGCTACCACGCCGTGACGCGCCACAAGAAGCACGTGCTCGGGGTTTCCGACTACGGCCCGCCGTTCACGGCTGCGGTGGCGAAGGACAACATCGTCGCGGTCCAGTTTCACCCGGAGAAGAGCCAGGCGCCCGGCATGACCCTGCTCTCGAATTTCGTCACCTGGGACGGCCAGGCTTAGTTGCCACGCCCTTTCCTTTGGTGCAGAGTCAAGGCACGCTGATTTCGTCCAACGCCGCGTCGCCCATGCTGTTGATTCCCGCCATCGATCTGAAGAACGGCCAGTGCGTGCGCCTGCGCCAGGGAAAAATGGACGACGTCACGGTGTTTTCGCCGGACCCGGTGGCGGTGGCCAAGCGCTGGGCCGACGAAGGCGCGCAGCGCCTGCACGTGGTCGACCTCGACGGCGCGATGAAGGGCCAGCCGATCAACTTCAAGGTGGTCGAGAAGATCGTCGGCGCGGTGAAAGTCCCGGTGCAGGTCGGTGGCGGCATCCGCGACGAGGACACCGTGCAGCGCCTGCTGAACGTGGGCGTCCAGTACGTGATCGTCGGCACCAAGGCGGTGTCCGCGCCGCACTTCCTCCACGACCTGTGCATCGAGTACCCGCGCCACGTCCTGGTCAGCATCGATGCCAAGGACGGCCGTGTCGCGCTGAACGGCTGGGCCAAGCTGACCGGCCACGACGCGATCGAGGCGGCGCAGCACTGCGAGCGCGACGGCGCCGAGGCGATCATCTACACCGACATCGCGCGCGACGGCATGATGAACGGGTTCAACGTCGAGGCGACCGGCAAGCTGGCCCAATCGGTGAAGACGCCCGTGTTTGCCTCGGGCGGGATCAGCAGCGCCAAGGATCTCGAGGCGCTGAAGGCGCTCGAAGGCGACGGCGTCGCCGGCTGCATCGTCGGCCGCGCCCTCTACGAGGGCAGCCTGACGGTCAAGGACGCGCTCAAAGCCCTCGCCTGAATGCTCGCCAAGCGCATCATCCCCTGCCTCGACATCAACCGCGGCCGCGTCGTCAAAGGCGTGCGGTTCGAGGACCTGCAGGACGCCGGTGATCCGGTCGAGGTCGCGCGCCGCTACGACCAGCAGGGCGCGGACGAGCTCGTATTCCTCGACATCACCGCGAGCGCGGAGGACCGGCCGACGCTGTTCCAGGCGGTCGAGGCCGTGGCCGAGCAGATCTATATTCCGCTGACGGTCGGCGGCGGCGTGCGCGAGCCGGCCGACGTGCGCGCGCTGCTCTCGGCGGGCGCCGACAAGGTCTCGATCAACACCGCGGCGATCGACAACCCGGACCTCGTCACCGAGGCCGGCAACCGCTATGGCGTGCAGTGCATCGTCGTCGCGATCGACGCCAAACGCGTCAAGAGCCGCAAGAAGCAGCCGCCGCGCTGGGAGGTATTCACGCACGGCGGGCGCAAGGCCACGGGCATCGACGCGGTGGAATGGGCCGCGAAGATGGTCGCCAAGGGCGCCGGCGAACTGCTGATTACCAGCATCGACAGGGACGGCACCAAGTCCGGCTACGACCTGGAGCTGCTCGCCGCGATCACGAAAACGGTGCCCGTCCCGGTGATCGCCTCCGGCGGCGTCGGCACCCTCGAGCACCTGTACCAGGGGTTCACCACCGGCGGTGCCGATGCCGTGCTGGCGGCCAGCATCTTCCACGACGGCACGCACACGGTCGGCGAGGCCAAGAAGTTCCTGGCCGGCAAGGGCGTGCTCGTCCGGCTGTAACAGTCCGGGGGTTACACTAGGCCATGTCCGACGTCCTGGCCGAGTTGTACGACACCCTGCAGCAGCGCAAACGCGCCAACGCGCGGGAGTCGTACGTGGCCCGGCTCTATCGCGACGGCCTCGATTCCATCCTCAAGAAGGTCGGCGAGGAAGCGACCGAGACGGTGATCGCAGCCAAGAGCGGCGATCGCGCCGCGCTGGTGCACGAACTGGCCGACCTGTGGTTCCACAGCCTGGTGCTGATGGCGGCGCAAGACGTGCCGCTGTCGGAGCTGACGGCTGAGCTGGCGCGGCGCCGGGGGCGCTCCGGCCTCGACGAAAAATCTGAACGGCTCGCCTCCCGCGCGCCGCGGGCTTCCCGAAAAGGTAAATGACATGGGCACCTGGAGCATCTGGCACTGGCTCGTCGTCCTCGCGATCGTCGTCGTGATCTTCGGCACCAGGAAGCTGCGCACCCTCGGCGGCGACCTGGGCTCCGCGATCAAGAACTTCAAGGGCGCGATGAAAGGCGGCGAGCAGGACGCCGCCGAGAAAAAGCCCGACGACGGGGCCAAGCCCGGCGCCTGACGCGCTGCGACGCGAGCCATGTTCGAGATCGGCTTCTCGGAGCTGCTGCTCTGCTTCATCGTCGCACTGGTCGTGCTCGGCCCGCGGAAGCTGCCGGCAGTGGCCCGCGCGCTGGGCCGCTGGACCGGGCGGGCACGCAGCTACGTGCGCAACCTGTCGGCCGAGCTCGAGCGCGAAACCGCCGGCTCGGGCCTCAAGCGCGATCTCGATGAAGCGGCCCAGGCGTTCCGCGAGGGCGCCGATTCGGTGCGTGGCGACCTGCACAAGCTGACCGACGCCACCACGAAGGGCGAGCCCAAGCCGTGAACGACGCCCCGCCGTCCGGCGGCGAGCAGACGCTGATCGCGCACCTGCTGGAGCTGCGCTCGCGGCTGCTGCGCAGCATCGTCGCCATCCTGGTGCTGGCCCTGCCGCTGATGTTCTTCGGCCAGGAGCTCTACTCGCTGGTCGCCGCGCCGCTGCTGCAGTTCCTGCCGGCCGGCAGCTCGATGATCGCGACCGAAGTGGCCTCGCCGTTCTTCGCGCCGATCAAGCTCGCCTTCGTCGTCGCGCTGGTGCTGGCGATGCCGTGGGTGCTGTACCAGGTGTGGGCGTTCGTCGCGCCGGGGCTGTATCGCAGCGAGCAGCGCTTCGTGGTGCCGCTGCTGCTGTCGAGCACGCTGCTGTTCTACGCCGGCATCGCGTTCGCGTACTTCGCCGTGCTGCCGGCGGTGTTCCGGTTCGTCGTCGGCGTCGCCCCGGAGGGCGTCGCCGTGATGACCGACATCAACCAGTACCTCGATTTCGTGCTCGCCATGTTCGTCGTGTTCGGCGTCGCGTTCGAGACACCGGTCGCGATCGTGCTGCTGGTGAAAACCGGCTTCGTGACGCCGGCCAGGCTCGCGTCGGTGCGCGAGTACGTGTTCCTCGGCGCGTTCGTCGCCGGCGCGATCCTGACGCCGCCCGACGTGCTGTCGCAGACGCTGCTGGCGCTGTCCATTTACCTGCTCTACGAGATCGGCATCGTCGCCGCGCGGGTCCTCGTGCCGGGCAGCCGCGAAGTCGAGGCGCAACAGAGGCTCGAAACGCTGAACCGGGAGTGACGTGACCCCGTATTCACTGAAGGACAAGGTCGCCGTCGTCACCGGCGCCGGCTCCGGCATCGGCCGCGCACTGGCGCAACTGCTGTCGAAGAAAGGCTGCCGCCTGGCGCTGGCCGACATCAACGAGACATCGCTGCAAGAGACGGCCGCGGCGCTCGGCGCCGAAGTGCTGGCCCAGAAACTGGACGTCGCCGACCGGGCGGCGGTCTATGCCTTCGCCGACGCCGTGAAGCGGCGTTTCGGCACCGCGCACGTCGTCGTCAACAACGCCGGCGTCGCGCTGTCGCAGACCGTGAACGACATGACGTGGGAAGACTTCGAGTGGCTGATGGGCATCAACTTCTGGGGCGTGGCCTACGGCACCAAGGCCTTCCTGCCGATGCTGCTGGCGCAGGACGAAGGCGCGATCGTCAACATCTCGA
>JBOICR010000057.1:0-5535 GCA_050740195.1 Nevskiaceae bacterium
ACCGCGTGGTGATGTAGCTCAGATGGTTAGAGCGCGGCACTCATAATGCTGAGGTCGGCGGTTCGATCCCGCCCATCACCACCAATCCAATCAACGACTTAGAAGGACACTGCTCATGAAACTGGTCGGCATGATTCTCGGCGGACTGGCGGCCTTGGTCGTGCTGGTGCTCGGCCTGTGGACCGTGATCACGCTGAACTACACCTACTCGTCCGGCGAGCGCGCCGGCTACGTGCAGAAGATTTCGCAGCGCGGCTGGATCTGCAAGACCTGGGAAGGCGAAATCGCGATGGCGAACCTGCCCGGCGCGATGCCGCAGATCTTCGAATTCTCGGTGCGCGACGACGCCGTCGCGGCCGAGATCCAGAAACTCGCGGGCCAGCGCGTGTCACTGACCTACGACGAGCACCCCGGCATCCCGACGTCCTGCTTCGGCGACACCGACTACTTCATCATCAAGGTCACGCCGATCACCGACGCGATGCCGCTGCCGGCGACGCCGCCGGCTCCGCAACCCTAGAGCCGCGCTCCGACCCAGACGGCCATCTCGTCCAGCAGCTCGGTCATCACGTCGGAGCCTTTGCGACCGCTGCGCGCAGGTACCATGAACGAGTGATCGGCATCTTCGAACACTCGTAGCGTCGCGCGCGCGCCGAGCCGCTCGGTCACCGGCCGCAGCAGTTCGAGCTTCGCCAACTCGTCGCGCGATCCCTGCAGGAACAGCATGGGCACCTTCACGTCGTCCAGGTGAGCGCCTCGCTCGCTCGAGGGCTTGCCCGGCGCGTGCAGCGGAAAGCCGAGGAAGATGAGGCCCTTCACGCCCGCAAGCGGCTCGACGGCCTGCGCCTGCGAGGTCATGCGCCCGCCGAACGATTTGCCGCCCGCGAACAGCGGCAGGCCGGGCATCCGCCGTGCGGCCTCGATCACCGCGGTGCGGACCGCCGCTTGCGCGATCGCGGGCCTGTCCGGACGCTTGCTGCCGGCCTCCATGTACGGGAATTCGTAGCGCAAGGTCGCGATGCCGCGCTCGGCCAGCCCCTTGGCGACCGCGGCGAGAAACGGATGCTTCATGCCGGCGCCCGCGCCGTGCGCCAGAACATAGCCGGCGCGCGCCTTGGGAGGGATCTCGACCAGCGGATCGCTCATCGCGCGTGCTCCATCAGGACCTTCGCGTAGCCCGGCGCGGTCGGCTCGTGCATGAAATAGACGTAGACGTCTTCCCAACCGGTCTTGCCGAGCCGCTGCGCCCACTGCTTCAGGTCGTCGCCCGAATAGTTTTCGAGACGCAGCCGCACATAGCCCCAAACGGCGGTCTCGACCAGTGCCGGCGGCGAGCCGTCCTCGCGCTCGGAGAAGCACAACGAGGCGCCGGCGCCGTCGAGCGCGGCATAGACCTCGTCGTCGAACCAGCTGTCGTTGCGGAACTCGAAGGCCGCGCGGTGATCGTCGGGCAGCAGCTCGAGAAATGCCTGGAGGCGCGGCAGGTCCTTCTTCAGGAACGGCGGCAGCTGGAACAGCACCGGACCGCGCTTGTCGCCGAGCGCGGCAAGCTGCTGGTAGAGATAGCCGACCGAGTCGGCGGACTCCTCGGCCTTCAGGCGCGCGAAGTGCGTGATGCGGCGGCTGGCCTTGATGGCGAAGCGGAACGTATCCGGCGTGACTTTCGCCCAGTTGTCGAGCACCTCGGTCTTGGGCATCCGGTAGAACGTGTTGTTGATCTCGACCGTCGGCAGGCGCTCGCCGTAGTACGCGAGCATGTCCTCGGGCTTGATCTTCTCCGGGTAGAAGGCGCCCTTCCACTCCTTGAAGGAGTAGCCACTGGCGCCGGCGAGGAGTGTTCCCATGGCCGCGCATCCTAGCGCGGCGCCGGCACTCCGACGGGCTTGCGCCATGGCCAGTCGAGGTCGAAGCGCTTGCCGTTGAGGAATACGCTGAGCCAGGTGCGCTGGACCGCATAGTGGTACGAAACGAAGCACGTGACGGTGGTGAACGCCACGATCGCGAGGAATTTCGCCTCGGCCGGCCAGGCCACGCCGAGCAGCGCCCAGGCGGCAAACATCACCGCCGGCAGGTGCGTCAGGTAGACCCAGTACGACGATTGGGACATGTACAGCGCCCAGGGCGACGCGTAATCGAAGTAGCGCAGCGTTGCCCCGAGAGCCGCATAGATGATCGCCCACGTGGCGAAGCCGTTCGCGAGCGCGGCCGCCAGCTGTGCCACAGCGGACCCCGGCGCTGCCATCGCGGCCCGCATCAGGTGTTCGGCAACCGGGAACAGCACGATCGCCAGCAGCACTGTCCATCGCAGGGAACGCGGAAATGCCACCAGCGAATCGCGGTGCGCCTGCAGGACGTATCCGATCGTGAAGAACGACGCGTAGTAAACGAAGCTGAAGTCGGGGATGCTCGTCAGGGCCTCGGCGAGCAGGACGCCGCCCGGAAACGGCAGCAGCGTCGCTGCCGTCCACAGCCCGAGGACCGCCAGGCCGGCGGGCGACGCCAGCAACTGCCGTACGGCCGGCGCACGCGCGGAGGCACGGGCGAGCCAGGCGCACAACGGGATCAACAGGTACATCCAGCACAGGTAGTAGAGGAACCAGAGGTGTCCCGGCGCGGGCACATCCGGGACGCCAAGCGCGCGCATTTCGTCCGCCAGCGTCATGAGTTGCCCCCACTCCGGCACCAATTCACGTGTGCCGAATCGCAGGGTGACCATCAAGGACAGGGCGAACAGCGACGCCAGTGGCAGGACCGTCAGCGCGCCAGCGACCAGCGGTGCCAGCACCCGCGCCGCGCGGTTGCGGTAAGTGCCCGACAGTCCGCGCTTTTCGACCAGCAGCGCGGTGAAGAACCCGGACAGCAGGAAGAACAGTGGCATCCGGAAGTTGTGGATGAAAAAGAACAGCCAGTCGAACACGGGCGACTGGGTGCGGTCGGTGAACAACCGCATCGCCGACGGCGGCGCCGCCAGGTAGAACATGCAAGCGTGCAGCACGATTCCGAGGATCATCATGCCGCCGCGCAGCGCATCGAAGCCGTAGTAGCGCCGTTCGTCCATGGGCGGGCATGCTACCCCCATGGTGAAGGACAAGCTCGGCGAGTACTCCGCCAAACGAAGCTTCGCTGCCACTCCGGAACCGGCGCCGTCGGTTTCGGAAGGGCGCGGCCCACTGCTGTTCGTCGTGCAGATGCACGACGCCACGCGCCTGCACTATGACTTCCGGCTCGAGGTGGACGGCGTGCTGAAATCCTGGGCCGTGCCGAAAGGCCCATCGCTGAATCCCGCCGACAAGCGCATGGCGGTGATGACCGAGGACCATCCGTACGACTACGGTTCGTTCGAGGGCGTGATCCCGCCCAAGCAGTACGGCGCCGGCGAGGTCATCGTGTGGGATTGCGGCGTGTACACGCCCGACGAAGCGCCCGACGGCAAACGCACGCAGCACTGGTACCACGATCGCGCGCGCGCCGAAGCCAAAATCCGCGAGGGCCTGGCCAAGGGCAAGCTCAGCGTGACGCTGCGCGGCGAAAAACTGAAGGGCTCGTGGGCGCTGGTGCGCATGGCCAAGGACCCAAAGACCTGGCTGCTGATCAAGCACAAGGACCGCTTCGCCTCCGAAGCCGACGTCACCGTGCACCGGCGCTCGGTGCTTTCGGGCGTGACGGTCGAGGACTTGAAGTCGGTGCCGGCGCAGCGCATGCCGGCCGGCAATCTCGTGCCGACCGGCGCAACGACCAGGATGCCGGACAAGCTCGAGCCGATGCAGGCCGAACTCGGCGACAAGGTCTTCAACGACGAGAACTGGGCGTGGGAACCCAAGCTCGATGGCTATCGCGTGCTGGCGTTCATCGATGAGAAGGGCGTGCGCCTGCGCTCGCGCCGCGGCCTGGATCTCACGCCCTCGTTTCCGCGCCTGGTCGCCGAGCTCGCGCAGCAGTCGGCCAGCGGCATGATCGTCGACGGCGAGATCGTCGCGCTCGACGCCGGCAAGCCTTCGTTCAACGCGCTGCAGAACCGCGTGCAGCTCAAGACCGAGCGCGAGCTCGCCGTCGCCGACCGTGACGTGCCGGCGGTGTTCTACGCCTTCGACCTGCCGCACTTCGCCGGCGTGGACCTGCAGAAGCGGCCGTACCAGGACCGGCGGCGCTATCTCGCGCAGTGCCTGCTGCCCTCGAAGCTGGTGCAACTGGTGCACGCGGTCGACGACGGCGTCGCCCTGCGCGCGGCGGCGCTGGCGAGCGGCTTCGAAGGCGTCATCGGCAAGCGCAAGGACAGCCGCTACGAATCCGGCCGGCGGTCGGCGGCGTGGCTGAAGGTGAAACCGACGCAGAGCGCGGAGTTCGTGATCGGCGGCTACACCCGGGGCAAAGGCTCGCGCGAGGCCTTTGGCGCCATCCTGGTCGGGTATTGGGAAGGCAAGAAACTGAAATTCGCCTCCGGCGTGGGCTCGGGCTTCGACGATCGCGGCGTGACAAAAATGCTCGAGCTGCTGAGGGCGCGCGAGCGCATGGCCATGCCGTTCGCGGAGAAACCCGACGTGCCCGGACCGATGATCTGGGTCGAGCCGGAACTCGTGGCGGAGGTGAAATTCCAGAGCTGGACCGAGGACGATCACCTGCGCGCGCCGGTGTTCGTGCGGCTGCGCGATGACGTCGACGCAAAGGACGTGCGGAGGCCGCCGGTTCGGCACCCGGCCTCGCTCCCGGCGGACCTCCGCAAGGTCGCTTCGGCCGGGCACCGGACCGCCGGCCTGACGCCAGAGATCGAGGAAGTTCTCGCGCAGCTCGACGTGCCGAAGAACGGTTTCACCCTCGCCTGCGGGCCGCACCGAATAAAGCTCACGCACCTCGATCGCGTCTACTGGCCTGCCGATCCGGCATTGAAGCAGCCGGCCGTCACCAAGCGCGACCTGCTGCGATATTTCGCGCAGGTCTCGCCGCACATCCTCACGCACCTCGCCGATCGGCCGCTGACGATGATCCGCATGCCCGACGGCATCGGTGGGCAGCGCTTCTTCCAGAAGCATTGGGAGCAGGAGCGCCCGCCGTTCGTCGAGGGCGTCACGGTGTTCTCGGATAGCAAGGACCAGCAGCACAACTACCTGTTGTGCAACAACCTGCCGACGCTGCTGTGGCTGGCGCAGAGCGGCACGCTCGAGTTTCACGTCTGGCATTCGCGCACCAGGCCCGGCGACGACTCGCCGGTCACCAGCACCGACTACGCGCAATCCACCGAGTCGCTGGAGGGATCGATCGCCAACTGTCCGGACTACGTCGTGTTCGACATCGACCCGTACATCTATTCCGGCAAGGAAAAAAAGGGCGACGAGCCGGAGCTGAATACCACCGCGTTCGAGAAAGGCAAGGAAGTGGCGTTCTGGTTGCGCGAGCTGCTCGGCACGATGAAGCTCGAGGCGATCGTGAAGACCTCCGGCAAGACCGGCCTGCACGTGTTCGTGCCGATCAAGCGCACGATCGACTTCGACGCCGCGCGCCACGTGTCGGAGCTGGTCGGCCGCCACCTGCTGAAGCTGC
>JBOICR010000058.1:0-14938 GCA_050740195.1 Nevskiaceae bacterium
TCGCGCACGAGCGCTGGCCCGGGCGAGAGGAGCGGCAGGGCCACGAAGCCGCGAAGGCGGCCGGGCAGGAACGCGATCGCCGCATCGCAGCCCGCGGCTCGTTCATCACGGAAACGGTGTTCTCCCACCCTTCCAAGCTCGACCTGGTCGCTCGTGCCGGAGCAGCCGGTTATCTCGTGACGCTCCACATCGTGCTGGTGCCCGAGGAGTTGTCGGTCGCACGCGTGCGGCTGCGGGCAGAGCAAGGCGGTCATTCCGTGCCGATCGCCAAGGTGCGCGCGCGCTATCGGCGCCTGTGGCCACTGCTCGAGCAGGCGGCGTTGATGACCGACGAAGCCGTGGTGTACGACAACAGCCGCGCGGCTACACCGTTCCGCGTCGTGGCGCGCTATCGCCATGGCCAGCCGGAGTCCGCACCGCAATGGCCCACGTGGTCACCGATCCGATGGCCCAGCCGCTAAACTCCGCGCCCCATGCTGACCTTCGCCGACGTCACCCTGCGCCGCGGGCCGCGCAAACTGCTCGACGAGCTGTCCTTCACCATCTACCCGGGCTGGCGCGCGGGCGTGGTCGGGCGCAACGGCACCGGCAAATCGAGCCTGTTCGCCTCGTTGCTTGGCGAGCTGGCGCCGGATGCCGGCTCGGTCTCGCTGCCCAAGGGCCTGTCGGTGGCCACCGTGGCGCAGGAAACCCCCGCGCTGCCGGATCTCGCCATCGAGTACACGCTGGACGGCGACGTCGAGCTGCGCACGCTGGAAGCGCGGCTGGTCGAGGCCGAGGACAAACACGACTTGCACGCGATCTCGGACATCCACGAGCGCCTGAACACCATCGGCGGCTATGCCGCGCGCTCGCGCGCGGCGCGCCTGCTGCACGGCCTGGGCTTTTCCTCGGAGGCGCAGGCGCAGCCTGTGGCGAGCTTCTCCGGCGGCTGGCGCATGCGCCTGAACCTGGCGCGCACGCTGATGCGCCGCTCCGACCTGATGCTGCTCGACGAGCCGACCAACCACCTGGACCTCGACGCGGTGCTGTGGCTGCAGGGCTGGCTGGTCGAGTATCCCGGCACGCTGCTGGTGATCTCGCACGACCGCGAGTTCCTCGACGCGGTGACCACGCACACGCTGCACCTGCACGGCGGCAGCGCCACGCTCTACGCCGGCAACTACTCGCAGTTCGAGCGCCAGCGCGCCGAGCGCCTGACGCTGCAGTCCGCAGCGCACGCCAAGCAGCAGCGCCAGATCGCGCACCTGCAGAGCTTCATCAACCGCTTCAAGGCCCAGGCGACCAAGGCCACGCAGGCGCAGAGCCGCATCAAGCAGCTCGAGCGCATGACGCTGGTGGAGGCGGTGCACGCCGATTCGGAGTTCTCGTTCTCGTTCCCCGAGCCGCACCGCCTGCCCAGCCCGCTGATCCGGTTCGATGAGGTGACGGTGGGTTACGGCGACAACCGCATCCTCCAGCACCTCAAGCTGCTCATCGCCCCCGGCGAGCGCATCGGCCTGCTGGGGCCCAACGGCGCCGGCAAGTCGACGCTGGTGCGCACGCTGGCAGGCGAGCTGGCGCCTATCCACGGCACTGCGACGTTCTCGCCGCACCTGCGCGTGGGTTACTTCGCCCAGCACCAGCTCGAGCAGCTGGATCCCAAGGCCTCGCCGATCCTGCATCTCAAGCGGCTCGACCCGAAGGCCCACGAGCAGGAGCTGCGCAGCTTCCTCGGTGGCTTCAATTTCCGCGGCGACCGTGTGTTCGAGGCGGTGGAGCCGTTCTCCGGTGGTGAGAAGGCCCGACTGGCGCTGGCGCTGGTGGTCTACCAGCGCCCGAACTTGTTGTTACTCGACGAACCCACCAACCACCTCGACCTCGACATGCGCCACGCGCTGGAGTCCGCGCTGCTCGACTACGCCGGCGCGGTGATCCTGGTGACGCACGACCGCCACCTGATCTCCGCGACCTGCGACCAATTGCTACTGGTGGCCGGCGGCGGCTGCGTGCCGTTCGAAGGCGATCTGGACGATTACGCCAGGTGGCTGACGGAGCGGGATCGGGCGCCCCAAGAAAAGCTGGATTCCCGCGTGCGCGGGAATGACAAGAAAGCCTCCCGCAAGGCTGGCGCCGACGAACGAGCCCTGCGCGACAAGGTCCAGAAGCTGGACGCGCAGCTCAACAAGTTTCACGTCGAGATGGTCAAGGTCGACGAGCGCCTCGCCGATCCCGCGCTGTACGCCGGTGGCCGCAGCGACGAGGCCGCCAGGCTCGAGCGCGAACAGCGTCGTTTGCGCGCCGACGTCGCCCGGGTCGAGCAGGAGTGGCTGGCCGCGGCCGATCAGCTCGAGGCGCTGGGACCGCGCGAACCGACCTGATCGGGCCCGCTTGTCGCTTTGTCATGTAATCGACGCAATTAGCCTGTACGATGCGCGGCCCTAAAGAAGGCAGGCTGAAGTGAGCGACATCACGCTGTACACATATGCGGTATCCCAGTCCAGCGAGAAAGTGCGCTGGGCCCTTGATTCTGTTGGGGTTTCCTACCGCGAACAGCGCTTGACGCCGTTCATGCACACCTCGCTGACCGGCGACGCCCTGCTCAGCGGCGTGCCGGTGCTGGTGGCCGATGGCCAGACCATCGGCGACAGCACGCGCATCCTGGAGTGGCTCGAGACCTACCGTAAGCCCTTCTCGCTCATCCCCAGTGACCCGGCGCTGCGCGCCCAGGTGATGGCGGCCGAGTCGCGCTTCGACATGACGGCCATGCACCTGCTGCGCGTGGTCTACCGCGAGTTGCTGGTCCGCAAGGACCTCGCGCTGCGCCTGTGGTCGGTCGACGCCAATCCGCTGCAGCGCTTCGCGCTGCGGGCGGGCTACCCGCTGATCCGCAAACTGATGGAAAGCGGCCTCGATCGTTCGCCCATGCCCTACGCGCGCTCGCTGCGCATCGTGGACCGTGCGATCGGCGAGCTGGATCGCGTGGCGCAGTCGGGCCAGCGCTTCCTGGTCGGCGGCCGCTTCAGCGTGGCCGACATCACCGCGGCGGCAATGCTGTCGCCGCTGGCCTGCCCCGAAGAGCACCCGGTCTATTCGCGCGCCGACTACCGCCGCGAGATGGCGCCGGTGCTGGCGCAGTGGCGCGATCGCCCGGGCCTGGAGTGGGTGCGCCAGATGTACCGCCACCGCGGCCTCGCCGCGGAAATGAGCGCCGATTCGAAGATCGTCGCCGACGAGCTGGTCGCCGCCGCCTAAGCGCGGACGGCTTCACTCAACTGCGGCAGGGCCGGCTCGGCCGCCCCGCTCCGCTCCGCCTGGCGCCGCCCCAGCCACAGGCTGAGCGCGCACCAGGCCGTGGCGAGCGGCACCGCGACCCACGACACGCCCGCCAGGCCGAGCCCGAGCGCGCGCAGCGCGGGGTAGGTCCAGGCGCCGACCTGGTCGCCGGCGCGATACACGAACGTGTCGGTGAAGGCTTTCGCCTTGTACTTGTCCTCGCGCGGCAGCACCGTGAACAACACTTCGCGCGCGGGTCGCGAGATCGCGTAGTTCACGGCGCGCCGCGCGATTTGGAATCCGGCGAGCAGCGCCAGGCCTGGCGCAACTGCCATCGCGACAAAGCCGGTCATGCTCACGACCGGCAGCAGCGCCAGCGTGACGCCGACGCCGAGGCCCTTGAGCAGCCGCCCGGTCAAAAATACCTGCATCAGGACCGTCAGCACATTGACGGCGATGTCGAGCTGGGCGAAGAACGCGGTGCGCGCACCACGATCGGCGAAGGCCTTGCCGGCGATGTCGGCCTGCTGGAAATACACCAGCGTCGAGGTCAGCGAGTGCAGCAGCATGAAGCCGCAGATGCCGAGCAGGTACGGCGAACGGAACACGTGCGCGATGCCGGACCAGAAGGTCCCGCCGAGCGGCCACTCCGGCGGGGCATCCGGGCGGCGCGGCGTCCCGACGTCGGGGAACGCCTTGACGCACCACACCGCGGCCTCGAGCAGGATTGCCGACAGCAGCAACAACACCGCGCTGCCGACCTGGTCGACCAGCACCGCGGTCAACGACCCGCCGGCGATCGCGCCGAGCGTCCCGCCGACCGCGACGAAGCCGAACAGCCGCTTGCCTTGCTCGCTGCCGAACATATCGGCCATGAACCCCCAGAACACGCTGACGACGAACAGGTTGAACACGCTGACCCAGACGTAGAACCCGCGGCCGACCCAGGCCTCGAGCCCAGGCGCGACCTGCATCAACAGGTAGAACCCCGCGAGCGTGGCGATGAAGAACCGGTAGGCGAGCGGGATGAAGCGGCGCCGCGTCAGGCGCGCCGCGACCGCGCTGAACAGCACGTTGGCGGCGAGCATCGCCACCAGCGTCGCCGTGAACAGCCACGACAGGCTCTCGAGCCCGCCGGCCGCGCCGATCTCGTCGCGGATCGGCCGCAGCACGTAGTAGCTCGCCAGCACCAGGAAGTGGAACGCGAACGCGAACCACAGCGCCTTCCATTCGCCGGGCTGGACGTCTGTCACCCCCGCGAACGCGGGGGTCCAGAAGCGCCGCCACCACAGTGGATTCCCGCTTTCGCGGGAATGACGGGCGTCCACTACTGCGCCGCGACTTCGATGACGACCTTGCCGCGCGCGCGGCCGGTCTCGAGGTAGCGGACCGCGTCGGGCGCCTCGGCCAGCGGATAGCGCCGGTCGATCACGGACTTCATCCTGCCCTCGGTGATGAGTCCGGCGAGGTACTCGAGGTCCGCCGTCGTCACGCTGGCGAGCATGAACTTGAGGTCCTGTTCGGTGAACCAGCCCGCCACCGTGCGCTGGATCATGCTGCCGAAGAATCCGAAGCCCCAGACCATGTCGTCGGGGCCGCCGCCGCCGACCACCACCAACGTGCCGTCCGCCTTGAGCACGCTACGCATGTCCGACAGCGAGCGGGTGCCGACGTTGTCGATGATCAGGTCGTAGCGCTCGGTGCTGTCGGCCAGGTCTTCCCTGGTGTAGTCGATGACGTGGTCGGCGCCGAGCGAGCGCACCAGCTCGACGTTGCGGCCACTGCACACGCCGGTGACTTCCGCGCCGAGCGCCTTGGCGATCTGCACGCCGTAGGTGCCCACGCCGCCGGAAGCGCCGTTGATCAGCACCTTCTGGCCGGCCTTGAGCTTGCCGGCGTCGCGCAGGCTCTGCAGCGCCGTGATCGCCGCAACCGGGATGGCGGCGGCTTCCGGGTACGACATGCCGGCCGGCATGAGCGCGATGCGGTGCGGGCGCGCCCATGCGTACTCGGCCAGCGAGCCCGGCGCGACGCCGAAGACCCGGTCGCCCGGCTTGAACCCGGTGACCCCGTTGCCGACGGCGAGGATCTCGCCTGCGAAATCGACACCGCGCTTGGGGTTCTTCGGCGCGCTCCAGCCCATGCCCATCGCGCGGCCGAAGTACGGCGTGCCGCGGATCTCGTGCCAGTCCAGCGGATTGATCGCGGCCGCGTGGACCTTGATCAGCACCTGCTTGTCTTCCGTAATCACGGGGCGGTCGATCTCCTCGAGCCGCAGCACGTCGGGCGCGCCGAATTCGGTGCTGACGATGGCTTTCATCTGCTCGCCGTTGCCTTTCTGCAGCTCGGTGGCGCCGGCGCAGCCGGCGAAGGCCGCCACGGCGGCGATGATTGCGATGCGAAACGTGGTCTTGATTGGGGACTTCATTGCGGGTGCTCCCGGTGGAAGGTGTCCGCATCCTCGGGGGGCACGCCGGCAGCGCACAGGGGAGATGCGACGAACGACGGTTTTGCCGGTGCGAAATACGGTCGGCGCCGACGGGGACTCGACTATCCTGTCGTCATGGAATGGACACGGATATTCACGCGTCAGCGCCTCAAGACCGCGGCGCTGTGCGGCCTCGTCGTCGGGGCGCTCTTCGCGCCCGGCTGGGAGAGCGGCCGCGGCGGACTGTTCTTCCGCACCATCCTGATCGCGCTGTGGGTGGTGGCGGTGTTCGGCGTGTTCGAGCAGTGGCCGAAGCAGTTGCCGCGCTGGATGGCGCGGTGGGCGCTGCAGGTCGTGATGGTGGCCGCGACCATCCCGTTCTTCGTCGCCATCGTCTACTGGCTGTCGACAGCGGACGGTGATCCGCCGTTCTACAAGGTCCCCAAGCGCATGGAGGGCTTCGGCGGACTGACGATGTTCTTCCTGCTGACTGCGCCGTGGGCCTCGCTCACCGCGATTTTCAGGCAGAAGGATGCCTTCGCCCGCGACCAGGCGCTCAAGCTCGACCTCGCGCGAAGCGAACTCGAGCGCCAGGGGCTCGAGTCGCGCATGCGGTTGCTGCAGGCCCAGGTGCAGCCGCATTTCCTGTTCAACACGCTGGCCAACGTGCGCGAGCTGGTCGAGGCCGGCTCGCCGCAGGCGCCGGCCGTGCTCGATAACCTCATTTCCTACCTGCGCGCCGCCGTGCCCCGGCTGAACGAACCGGTCACCACGCTCGGGCAGGAGTTGCAGCTGGTGCGCGCGTACCTGGAGATCATGCACATGCGCATGCCGGACCGGCTGCGCTTCGACCTGCAGGTGGACGATGCGGCGCTGGCCCTGCGCTGCCCGCCGTTGACGCTGCTCACGCTGGTAGAGAACGCCATCCGCCACGGCATCGACCCGCGCGAGGACGGCGGCCGCATCGAGATCCGCGTGGTGGTCGAGGGCAACCGCTGCCGCGCCAGCGTGCGCGACTCCGGCATCGGCATGCGCGAGTCGCGCGAGAGCCTCGGCACCGGGCTCGCCACGCTGCGCGAACGCCTGCAGCTCGTGTTCGGCAACGAGGCGCAGCTGCGCGTCGATCCGCTGCAGCCCCACGGCGTGATTGCCGAAGTGAGCTTCCCCGCGGTTGCCGCGGTGACAGCAGCTCCATGACTCCGCGCCTGCCGACCGCGCTGATCGCCGACGACGAGCCCCTGCTGCGCAAATCGCTCACGCGCATGCTCGCGGACGCCTGGCCCGAGCTGAAGGTCGTCGCCCAGGCCCGCAACGGCCGCGAGGCGGTCGAGCATTTCGAGGCGCAGAAGCCCGATGTCTGCTTCCTCGACGTGCACATGCCGGGGCTGTCCGGCGTGGAGGCGGCGCGCTACATCGGCCGGCGCGCACAGCTGGTGTTCGTGACGGCGTTCGACAAGTATGCGGTCAAGGCGTTCGAGACCGGCGCGCTCGATTACCTGGTCAAGCCAGTCGAAGCCGCGCGCCTGGGCGACACCGTGGTCCGGCTGAAGGAACGCCTGCGTTCCGCGCATGCCTTGCCGGCCGATGCCGAAGCCCTGCTCGAGCAGCTCGCCACCAAGCTGCGCAAGGACGGCTCACCGGCCGGCCTGCGCTGGCTGCACGTCTCGATCGGCCAGAACCTGCGGCTGGTCGAGATCAACGAGGTGGACTTCCTGCGTTCCGACGAGAAATACACGCTGGTCGCCTGGCGCGGCCAGGACGGCAAGCCGCTCGAAGGCCTGATCCGCACGCCGCTGAAGGACCTGGCGCCGCAACTCGACGCCGAGCGCTTCTCCCAGGTGCACCGCTCGGTGGTCGTCAACCTGCGCTCGATCGACCACGTCACGCGCGGCGAGAACGAAACCGCGCAGGTGCACCTGCGGGGGCGCAGCGAGGTGCTGCCGGTAAGCCGCAGTTACCTGCACCTGTTCCGGCAGATGTAGCCTAGGCGACCGCCACCCGGGAGCCTGCCCATGAGAGTCGCACTCGTCCTCGCCACCGCCCTGCTCGGCGCCTGCGCCGCCAGCGGCCCGACCCTGGACCCGGTCCTCGCCGGCGACCATCGCACGCCCGCCTACGTCGAGCGCGACAAGTACCGCCACCCGAAGGAAACGCTGGAGTTCTTCGGGGTCCGGTCCGACCAG
Source organism: Nevskiaceae bacterium (assembly GCA_050740195.1). GTDB lineage: Bacteria > Pseudomonadota > Gammaproteobacteria > Nevskiales > Nevskiaceae > JACPFV01. Next base: position 7,867 of record JBOICR010000058.1, read on the forward strand.
ACCGTGGTCGAGGTCTGGCCCGGCCGCGGCTGGTACACCGAGATCCTCGCGCCCTACCTGCGCGACGCCGGCAAGTACTACGCCGCCGGCTTCGCCATTTCGAGCGAGGCGCCCAAGTACATGGGCGACATCGCCCGGGATTTCGCCACCAAGGCGGCGCAGCGGCCGGACCTGTACTCGGCCGTCGTCGTCAGCGAGCTCGGCAAGCCCGACCGCTGGTTCGCCTGCCCGCCCGGCACCGCCGACCTCGTGCTGACCTTCCGCAACGTCCACAACTGGGTGGCCGGAGACTTCGAGGACAAGATGTTTCGCGCGTTCCACACCGCGCTGAAGCCCGGCGGCGTGCTCGGCGTGGTCGAGCATCGCGCCAAACCCGGCACCTCGCGCGAGGTGATGAAGGAGAGCGGCTACGTGACGGAGGCCTACGTCATCGAACTGGCCGAGAAGGCCGGCTTCAAGCTCGTCGGGAAATCCGAGATCAACGCGAACCCCATGGACACCACGGACCATCCGGAAGGCGTGTGGACGCTGCCGCCGGTGCTGCGGCTCAAGGAAGTCGATCGCGACAAATACCTCGCGATCGGCGAGTCGGACCGGATGACCTTGAGGTTCGTGAAGCGCTAGTACACGCGCCGGCCGGCCACGTACGTTTCCAGCACCTTGGTCTGCCAGATCGTCTTCGGATCGGCCGTGAAGATGTCGCGATCCACGACGATGAAGTCCGCCTGCTTGCCGGGCTCGAGGCTGCCGAGGTTCTTCTCCTGGTGACCGGCCCAGGCCGCATCGAGCGTGAACGCGCGCAGGGCCTCCGTCACCGTCATCGCCTGGTCCGGATACCAGCCGCCGGGAGGCAGGTTCTCGTGATCCTGCCGCGTGACGGCCGCGTGCAGGCCCCAGAACGGATTGGCTGATTCGACCGGAAAATCCGACCCGGCCGCGATGCGCACGCCCTGCTTGAGGAACCGCCGCCAGGCATAGGCCCCCTTGATGCGCTCGGGCCCGACGCGCGTTTCCGCCATGTTCATGTCGGAGGTCGCGTGCGTCGGCTGCATCGCCGCGATGACGCCGAGTTGCTTGAAGCGCGGGATGTCTTTGAGGCTCACCACCTGCGCGTGCTCGATCCGGTGGCGCAGGTCGCGCTTCACGCGCGCGAACGCGTCGAGCACCTGGCGATTGCCGGCATCACCGATCGCGTGCACGCACACCTGGAAGCCCCGGGCCACGGCCTTGTCGATCTGCGCGGCGAGGTCCTTGTCCGGCTGGAACAGCAGGCCCTTGTTGCCCGGATCGTCGCTGTACGGCTCGAGCAGAGCGGCGCCGCGGCTGCCGAGCGCGCCGTCGGCGTAGAGCTTGACGCTGCGCACGCTGAGGAATCCGCTGCCGTCGTCCGCGCGCGGGTCCTGCTTGACGATCGCATCGAAATCTTCGCCGGCGCCGCCGATCATCGCGTTGATGCGCAACGTGAGCGTTCCGGCGGCGGCGCGCGAGGTGTAGAGCGCGAACGTGCCCGCGTCGATGCCGGCGTCGTGGACCGAGGTCAGGCCGACGCTGGCGAGCTCGCGCAGCGCCGCGTCCAGCGCGGCTTCGGATTCCTCGCGTGTCGGCGAGGGCAGGATGCGGTCGACCAGGTCCATCGCGGCGTCCACCAGCACGCCGGTCGGGCTGCCCTGCGAGTCGCGCTCGATCCGCCCGCCTTCGGGCGATCGGGTGTCGCGCGTAATACCAGCCAGCTCGAGGGCGCGCTTGTTGGCCCAGCCGGCGTGGCCGTCGACCCGCTTGAGCCACGCCGGGCGGTCCCACGCCGCCTTGTCCAGTTCAGCGGCCGTCGGGAAACGATTGAGTCCCCAGATCACCTGGTTCCAGCCGCGCCCGCGGATCCACTGCGCCTGCGGATTGGCGTCGGCGAAGGCGCGCACGCGCTCCTGCGCCTGCGCCAGGCTGCGCGTGCCGACCAGGTCCACCTGCGTGCGGCTGTGGCCCAGGCCCATGATGTGGCCGTGGGCGTCGATCAGGCCGGGCAGCAGCACGCGGCCCAGCCCGTCCAGCCTGGTCGCGTCCTTTGCCTGCGCGGCCAGCTCGCCCTGCTTGCCGGTGGCCACCACCTTGCCGTCCCGCACCAGCAGCGCCTCGAACCGGCGCAGTTCACCGGCCCGGTCGAGGGTGTAGCCGGTGACGTTGTGGACCAGGAGGTCGGCGGCAGCGGACCCGGGGCCGAGCGCCATCGCGGCCGCCAACAGAGATGCTGCGGTTCTGGATTTCATGCCACTCTCCTGCGCGAGCGTTGCCACTATATCGGCAACGACCAAGGAGTCAGCATGGGCACTTTTGCAACGGCCACTTCGACCGCCACGCCCTGGCGCGTGGACCTCACTGACGGCGTGCATCGCTGGCACGCGGACGAGCCGGCCGCGGACGGCGGCGCCGACACCGGGCCCAGCCCCGCGCAGATGATCTGCGGCGCGCTGGCCGCCTGCACCACGATCACGATCCAGATGTACGCCGCACGCAAGAAGTGGCCGGTGGCCGCGGTCGAAGTCACGGTGACCCGGAACGCGCGCGGCAAGCCTGAGGATGGCGCGACCGAGCTGGACCGGCAGATCCGGCTGACCGGCACGCTGGACGACGAGCAGAGAAAACGCCTGCTCGACGTCGCCAACAAGTGCCCCACGCACAAGCTGCTGTCCGGGCCGATCAGGATCGCGACCCAGCTCGCCTAGCCTGCGCAGCCACCGGCGCATAATGCGCGCACGGGCGGCGACGCTGCGAGGCCAGCGGTGATTCCAGAACGTATCGACTCGACGACGGTCGAGCTCGGCGAAGGCATGCGCGTGCGGCGCGCGCTGCCCACCAAGGGCCGGCGCATGATCGGCGCCTGGTGCTTCCTCGACCACTTCGGCCCGCTGGACCTGGCGCGCGCGCCGGGCATGCGCATCGGCCCGCACCCGCACATCGGCCTGCAGACCGTGACCTGGCTGCTCAAGGGTGAGCTGCACCATCGCGATTCGCTGGGCACCTCGCAGCTCATCGCGCCGGGCGCGGTGAACCTGATGACTGCCGGGCGCGGCATCTCGCATGCCGAAGACTCGCCGGCGAATGCCTCCGGCGAAGTCCTCGGCGTGCAGTTCTGGGTCGCCCTGCCCGATTTCGCGCGCCACATGGCGCCGGCGTTCGAGCACCACCCGAAGGTGCCCCTGCTGCAATCCAACCGCCTGAAGGTCAGCCTGGTCGCGGGCGAGATGATGGGCGAGCGCTCGCCGGCCACCGTCCACTCGCCGCTGGTGGGCGCGCACATCGTGGTGCCGGCGGGTTCGGTGGCGACGCTGCCACTCAAGCCCGAGTGGGAACACGGCGCGATCGTCACCTATGGCCGCGCCGAAATCGCCGGCCAGCGCATCATCCCCGGCTCGCTGGTGTACCTGCCGCCGGGCCGAAACGGGCTGCCGATCGTGACCGGCGCCGGCGACGCCGGCATCGTGCTGGTCGGCGGCCAGCCGTTCGGCGAGCCGATCCTGATGTGGTGGAACTTCGTCGGCCGCACCAAGGACGAACTGACCCAGGCCAGCCGCGACTGGAACGCCGCGGCGGATTACCTGGGCGACGTGAAGGGCGCGTTGAGCCCGCGGCTGGTCGCGCCGATGCCGCCGTGGACCGAAGGTCCGCCAACGGTGACCGTCACTCTGTAAACTTCGCGGCATGCCAGGTCCCGGGGGTCCCCCCAGCCCGGCGCCGAACAGCGGGAGCGGCGTCACGCTGGAGCAGCGCTTTCATTCGTCGGTGCGCGAGGGCACGCTGCCTCGCCCGCGGCACGACTGGAGCCTCGCCGACGCCGGCCTGACGGTCCCCGGGCTGATCGAGCTGTTCGAGACGCAGATCCTGTCGCGCCAGCTCGACCTGCACGCGCGGCGCATGAGCGCGGCCAAGCAGGGCTTCTACACCATCGGCAGCTCCGGCCACGAGGGCAACGCCGCGATTGCCAAGGCGCTGCGCCCTACCGACCCCGCCCTGCTGCACTACCGCGACGCGCCGTTCTTCATCCAGCGCAGCAAGCAGGTGCCGGGCATCGACATCGTCTACGACATGCTGCTGTCGTTCGTGGCGTCGAGCGACGATCCGATCGCCGGCGGCCGCCACAAGGTACTTGGCAGCAAGCAGCTCACCGTGCCACCGCAGACCAGCACGATCGCCTCGCAATTGCCCAAGGCGGTGGGCGCCGCCTACAGCCTGCCGCTGGCGAAGAAACTCGGCGTGCCGACGGCCTGGCCGTCCGACAGCGTCGTGGTCTGCTCGTTCGGCGACGCCTCGCTGAACCATTCCACCGCGCAGGGCGCGCTCAACGCCACGGCGTGGATCGCGCACCAGAGCGTGCCGCTGCCGCTGATCTTCGTGTGCGAGGACAACGGCCTGGGCGTGTCGGTGCCGACGCCCGCGGGCTGGGTCGAAGCCACGGTGAGGCGCTGGCCGGCGATCCAGTACGTGAGTTGCGACGGCCTCGACCTGCTCGATACCCTGCGCGCCGCGCGCGCGGCCGAGCGGATCGCCCGCAGCGGGCGCAAGCCGGTGTTCCTGCACATGGGCTGCGTGCGCCTGATGGGCCACGCCGGCGCCGATGCGCAGGAAGGCTATCTCTCGCCCGCGCAGATCGAGGCGCAGGAAAAGCAGGACCCGCTGCTGTACAGCGCGTCGTTGATGCTCGAGCACGGCGCGCTCACCGCCGCGGAGATCATCGAGCGCTACGACGCCATCGGCGCCACCGTGCGCAAGGTCGCCGACAAGGCGATCGCGCGGCCCAAGCTGCGCACGGCGAAGGACGTCATGGCGAGCATCGTGCCGCCCAAGAGAAAGCCGCCGGTCCCGTCGCGGCCGGCACCCGCACCGTCGAAGGACAAGACCACCCTCGCCCGCCTGATCACGGCGACGCTCGACCGCGCGCTGGCGACCAAGCCGCACCTGGTGATGGCCGGCGAGGACATCGGCGCCAAGGGCGGCGTCTACGGCGTGACGATCAAGCTGCAGGCCAGGCACGGCGCGCATCGCGTGATCGACACGCTGCTCGATGAGCAGACCATCCTGGGCCTCGGCATCGGTATCGCCCACAACAACCTGCTGGCCGTCGTCGAGATCCAGTACCTCGCCTACGTGCACAACGCCGAGGACCAGATCCGCGGCGAGGCGGCGACACTGCCGTTCTTCAGCAACGGCCAGTACGCCAACCCGATGGTGGTGCGCGTGGCGGGCCTCGGCTACCAGAAGGGCTTCGGCGGCCATTTCCACAACGAAAATTCGATCGCCGTGCTGCGCGACATCCCGGGCCTGCTGGTGTGCTGCCCGTCCAACGGTGCCGACGCGGTGGGCCTGTTGCAGGAGGCGATCCGCCTGGCCGACGAGGAGCAGCGCGTGGTGATCTTCCTCGAGCCGATCGCGCTGTACCACACGCGCGACCTGCACCAGCCGGACGACGGGCTCTGGACCTTCGCCGATCCGGGGCCGGACCACCGGCTGCCGCCGGGCAAGCTCGGCGTGCACGGCGACGGCACTGACCTCGCCATCGTCACCTACGGCAATGGCATGTACCTGTCGCGCCAGGCCCTGCCCGCGATCGAGGCCAGGGGCGTCAAGGCGCGCCTGGTCGACTTGCGCTGGCTCACCTGCATCGACCACGACGCCGTGCTGAAGGCGGTCAAGGACTGCAAGCGCGTGTTGATCGTGGACGAGTGCCGCCGCAGCGGCTCGGTCAGCGAGGAGCTGGTCACCGGCCTGGTCGAGCGCGGCTGGAAGTCGGACCGGCTCGCCCGCCTGACGGCGGAGGATTCGTACATCCCGCTGGGCGTGGCATCGACGGTGACGATGCCGTCGAAGGATCAGATCGTGGAGAAAGCGCTGGCGCTCGCCGGCGCGTAGGCGCGCCTGTGTAGGAGCGCCTTCAGGCGCGACTCGTCAAAATCCCGGCGCGATCACGAACTCCCAGTACCAGTCCTTGTTCGGGCGGTCGATCGGATTCACGTAGTTCCACTGCAGCACCAGCGCGCCGAAGAAGTTCAGCCGCAGGCCCGCGCCGTAGCTGCGCACGATGTCGCGCGGGCCGCCCATGAAGCTCGGCTCGAGGTCGCGGGTCCACGCGACGCCGGCATCGTAGAACGCGGCGATGTCGATCGGCGGCGTCGCGCTCGTGCGGACCAACCCCAGCTGGCCGATCAGCGGCACGCGCGCCTCGGCGGAGGCCAGCGCCATGCGGCTGCCGAACAGCTGGTCGAACACCGGGCAGGTCTGGAACGACGGATCGTTGCACTCGGACAGGTCGAACGAGCTGTAGTTGTAGCCCCGCACCAGCGTCCAGCTGCCGAGGAAGACACCGCCGAGACGCGGATCCTCGGCGTCGCGGCCGTAACGCCCGTAATGCATGACGCGGCCGGCCAGCGACAGGTACTCGAACGGCCTGAAGTACTTCCGGTAGTCGAGCAGCGGCGAGTAGAAGTCCAGATTGCCGGTCGTGCCGCTGAGCTCGAGGCGGTAACGCGAGCCGAGCACGGGCGCGGTGCCGCCGAACACCGAGGTGTCGTGCACATAGGCGACCCCCGCCGGATAGATCTCGATCGAGGGCGGCGCCGGCAGATCGGCGACTCCCGCGCCGATGAGCTGACCGGTCCCCGGATCGAAGACGTTCACCAGCGCGTCCTGGTAGTAGCTGATGTGACGGTAGCCCAGCGTGGTCTCGATGCGGTCGGCGCGCGTCAACGGATACGCCAGCCGCCCGGCGATGTCGCGGTTGATCTGCCATTGCCGGACCAGGAAGGTGCATGGATTACCCGAACCCGGATCGAAACGGCAGTCCGGGTTGCCGGGGCTGGGGTCGCTGCCGTAGAAAACCGACACGCTCGGCACCTGGGAGAGGGCGGCGCCCCAGTGCAGGCGATCCTCGCGGTTCTCGTAGGCGAGCAGCAGGGACATGTTGCGCGTGATCGTGTCGCTGGTGCCCTCGGCCTGGAACGCGGTCAGCAGGTTGTGGTCGCCGAGCATGTCGCTCCAGAACAGGGCGACGCCGCCGCCGTAGACCGTACCCGCGGTCGTGCTGGTA
>JBOICR010000059.1:0-11070 GCA_050740195.1 Nevskiaceae bacterium
GCTTCGATCGCCTTGCGCAGCTTCTTCATCGCGCCGGCCTCGATCTGGCGCACGCGCTCGGCCGAGATGCCGTACTTGTCGGCCAGCTCTTTCAATCCTTCCTTCTCGTCTTTCAGCCAGCGGCGAACCAGGATGTCGCGCGCGCGGACGTCGAGGCTCTCGAGCGCCTGCTTCATGGCCTGCTCGCGGCGCGCGGTCCACTCCTCGTTCTCGATCTCGGCCAGCGCATCGCGCGTATCGGCGACGTAGTCCTCGGGGACGTAGTGCTCGTCGCCGTCCTCGGGTGTGGCATTGAACGACAGGTCGTGGCCGGCGAGCCGGGCCTCCATCTGCAGCACTTCCTCGGGCTTGACCGAAAGGTCCCTGGCGACCGCCTCGACCTCGGCGCGGTTCATCCAGCCCAGGCGGCCTTTCAGGCGGCGCAGGTTGAAGAACAGCTTGCGCTGCGCCTTGGTGGTCGCGATCTTCACCATGCGCCAGTTGCGCACGACGTACTCGTGGATGTCGGACTTGATCCAGTGCACCGCGAAGCTGATCAGGCGCACGCCGACGTCCGGATTGAAGCGCTTCACCGCCTTCATCAGGCCGACGTTGCCTTCCTGGATCAGGTCGGCGAACGGCAGGCCGTAGCCGAGATAACCGCGCGCGATGTGCACGACGTGCCGCAGGTTCGACAGCACGAGCTGCTGCGCGGCCTCGAGGTCGTCGCCGTCGCGCAGGCGCTGGGCGAGCGCGCGCTCGGCGTCGGCGTCGAGCACCGGCAGGCTGTTGACCGCGGAAATGTAGGCGTCGATCGAACCGGCCAGCGGCACGAGGACCGCAGCGGACGGCTGACGCAGGGCAATCGCAGTGGCTTTCATGGGAGAAATATTAGCACTCGCGCCGTTGGATTGCTAAGGCGCGGGCAGGTTCCCGGCACGTTGAATATTAAGAAATATCAGCCGGTTATGAGCGTCCCCGCTCAGCCCGGCTCGTACCGGTCGAGGTGCCTGCCGACGGTCCAGGCCGAGCCCAGGACCCCCAGCGCCACGCCGGCCAGCAACACCAGGGCGGTGGCTTCGCCGGTCAGGCCCGCCAGCGTGTAGCTGCTCTCGTAGAGGCCGGCCAGCCGGCGCGCCGGGCCGGCCAGCGCGTACATCGCGCCGGACACGAACAGCCACGCCACCAGCCCGCCGGCCAGGCCGTACCACAGGCCGGTGTACAGGAACGGCCGGCGAATGAAGCTGTTCGGCGCGCCGATCAGCTTCATGACGATGATCTCCTCGCGCTTGCTCTCGATCTCGAGCCGGATGGTGTTGCCGACGGTGACCATCACCGCCAGTGCCAGCATCGCCGCGATGATCAGCACCGCGCGTTCGACGATCTCGAGGATGGCGTAGAGGCGCTCGAGCCACTTCTGGTCGAGCTTGGCGACTTCGACCTCGGGCAGGGCGCCCAGCGCGCTCATCAGCGCCTGCATGCGGGTCTCCGGCAGGCCGCGCTTCGGCGTCACCACGATCACGGCCGGCAGCGGGTTGATGTCGGACAGCAGGTCGAGGGCCTCGCCGAACCCGGACAACTCGCGGAACTCGGCCAGCGACTGCTCGCGCGAGATGTAGCTGGCGCGCGCGACCTCCTCCCGGCGCTCGAGCTCGCGCACCAGCGCGCGGCCGCGCTCCGGCGTGACCGAATCCTCGAGGAACAGCGCGGCCTGCAGTGTGCCTTCCCAGCTGTAGCTGATCGCGCTGATGTTCTGCATCACCACGTGCAGGCCGGCCGGCAGCGCCAGCGTGATGCCGATCACCGCGGCGGTCAGCAGCGTCGACACCGGCTCGCGCGACAGCCGGCCGAGCGTGGCGACCAGCACGCGCGCGTGCTCGAGCAGCCAGCGCCGCAGGAACGGCATCCGCGCGCTGCGGTCTTCCGGCGCGCTACTCATTGTCCGGTTCCGGCACCGGCACCGGCGCGTGGCCGAGCGGCTCGTCGTCGCGCAGCCGTCCCGAATGCAGGTGCACCGCCCGGTGCGGCAGCTGGCGGATCAGGTCGATCGCGTGGGTCGCGACCAGCACGCTGACGCCGACCTTGTTGAAGCGCTCGAACACCTGCATCACGTCGCGCGCCAGGCGCGGATCGAGGTTGCCGGTCGGCTCGTCGGCGATCAGCAGCATGGGCTTGGTCACGATCGAGCGGGCGATGCCGACACGCTGCTGCTCGCCGCCCGACAGCGACAGCGGGTATTCCTTCTCCTTGCCGAGCAGGTCGACCGCGTCGAGCGCGGCGCGCACGCGCCGGCCGATCGCGTCGTGGCGGAAGCCCCGGATGACCAGCGGCAGCGCGACGTTGTCGCTGACGGTGCGGTCGTTCAGCAGGTTGAAGTTCTGGAACACGATGCCGATTTGCTGGCGGTAGAGCGGGATCTGCGAGCGCCGCACCGAAGCCAGGTTCACGCCGTTGACGATGATCTGCCCGCGCGTCGGCCGCGCCAGCAACGCGATCAGGCGCAGCAGCGTGCTCTTGCCGGCGCCCGAGGCGCCGGTCACGAACACCATCTCGCCACGGCGCATCGAGAAGGACAGGTCGATCAGCGCCGGCGCGCCGGTCTCGCCGTAGCGATGGCTGACGTTGTGGAACTGGATGATGTCGTCGGTCACAAGGCTCTAGCTGATGAGCGCTTCCGCGAAGGTTGCCGCGTCGAAGGGCAGCAAGTCGTCCGCGCCTTCGCCGACGCCAATATAGCGAATCGGCAGCCCCAGCTTGCGCGCCAGCGCGAGCAGCGTGCCGCCCTTGGCGGTGCCGTCGAGCTTGGTCAGCACGAGCCCGGTGACGCCGAGCGTGCGGTGGAACTCCGCCGCCTGCACCAGCGCGTTGCCGCCGGTGGTGGCGTCGAGCACCAGCAGCACTTCGTGCGGCGCGCCGGGGTCGAACTTGCGCACCACGCGCTGGACTTTCTTCAGCTCCTCCATCAGGTGGCCCTGCGTGTGCAGCCGGCCGGCGGTGTCGGCCAGCACGACGTCGATGCCGCGCGATCTGGCGGCCGAAAGGGCGTCGTGAATCACGGCGGCGCTGTCGGCGCCCGCGGCCTGCGCCACCAGCGTGGCGCCGGCGCGCTGCGCCCAGGCTTCGAGCTGGCTGCCGGCGGCGGCGCGAAAGGTGTCGCCGGCCGCCAGCAGCACGGTGTTGCCTTCGCCACGCAGCCGCAGCGCGATCTTGCCGATCGTGGTGGTCTTGCCGACGCCGTTGGCGCCGACCACCAGGATCACGAACGGCCGCAGCGAGCGCTCGACCTGCAGCGGCCGTGCGCAGGGAGCGAGCAGTTCCTCGATCGCGCTGCGCAGCGCATCGCGCAGCTGTTCCTCGTTGCGGACTTTCCCCTGCCGTACGCGCACGCGCAGGTGCCCGGTCAGGAACTCGGTGGCTTCAAGCCCGGCATCGGCCGCCAGCAGCCGCGTCTCCAGCTCCTCGATCGCGTCGTCGGCCAGGCCATCGTCCGCCAGCAACTGCCCGAGGTCGTAGGTCAGCCACGAGTCGCCGCGGTTGATGCGCGCGCGCAGGCGCGACAGCAGCGAATCCGTCACGTCAGGCCCACGTCAGTTGGGCCGCAGCAGCCACAGCTTGCCGTTCCAGGCCGCGTCGCCGGACTCGCGCGCCGGATGGTGCGCGCGCCGGGCTTCGAAGCCGGGCAGGTCGCCGTCGAGCGCCTCGATCGGCGAGTCGTACTCGGGCTCGGTTTGCGGATAGCGCACCAGGCGCAAGGCGCCGCGGCTGGTTTGCACCGTCAGCGTGCCGATCCATACCTGCGCGCCGCCGGCGTAAACGCCTGAGGGCCACAGCCGGATCAGCCATTGCTCGCCGTGGCCGCGGCTCTTGCGCAGCACCAGCGCCTGGTGCGCGCCGGCGTGGACCTGTGGCAGCACCGGCAGTTCGGTGATGGGCGCCTCGACGGCGAGCCAGCGCAGCGCGTTCTCCCAGGTCAGCGGCAAGGGCGCGTCCCAACCGTCGGCCCGCAGCGCCGCCTGGATGCGCGCGAGATCGCCGCGCCACTGCACCGACAGCGGCTGCTTGGCATGGCCGGTGGCGTCGACGCGATACGCCGGCAGCTCGGCATAGCGCTCGCGCCACCACGCGGCCGCCGGCAGCGCGCGCGACGAATCCACTTGCGCCTCGTAATCGCGCCGCAGTTCGGCCGAGCTCGACAGCGCGGCGGCCGCGATCAGCACGCCGGCCGCCAGCGGCAGCACTTCGCGCGCCGGAATCAGCTCGGCGCCGTGGCGGCGATAGCCGATGCCGAGCAACGTGACCCAGGTCGCGCCGACCGCGACCGAAAACAGGCCGGTCGACAGCCACATGGCGCCGCGATAGACGTCCACCGCGAGCATCAGCACGATCAGGCTGGTGGCGACACCGTAGAACACCGTGCGCATCGCCTGCGAGCGGTGCGTCGCCAGCATCACCGGCAGGAAGCCGTAGATCACCGTGGCGAGCACGAGGTCGCGGCCGCCGAAACGCACCGTGGCGACGCCGCGCGAATAGTTGACCGGGTCGGGCACGTCGATCAGCCAGTACAGGCCCAACGACAGGGCGGTGCCGAACGCGACTGCCGCGAGCCAGTGGGCGGCGGCGCGGGGCCGGCGCAGCAGCAGCAGCGTCACCAGCACGACGATCGCGACCGGCACGTAGACCTGCCAGTCGGCCAGCTGGGCCAGGCCCAGCGCGAGCGCGGTCGTGATCGGCGTGCTGAGGTCCTGCGCGCCCTGCCACGCCAGCATGTCGAACGTTCCCGGCGATTCGCCGCCGCCCCACCAGATCCACATCCACAGCCAGCCCAGCACGAACAGGGCGACCGCCAGCATCGCCAGCGCCGGCGTCTCGGGCTGGCCGGGGTCGGCCAGCCACTGGCCGAGGCGGCCCAGCCGGCGGTGGCGGTTGCTCCAGTCGAGCAATGCGGAGACCCAGCCGCCGGCATGGCGCCCCAGGCCGCCGACCGCGAGGCTGACCAGCCACAGCAGCAGCGTCAGCACGACGAAGACGACGACGATCAGGACCGCGAGCCGCGCCGCGACCTCGGCCGCGAGGTCCAGCGAAGCGCCGAACACCACGCCGAGCACGACCAGCGGCCCGGCCCACAGCAGGCTTGCGAGCAGTTCGACCGCCAGGAAACGCACGGGCGACATGCGATAGGCGCCGGCGATGGCGGCCACGAAGGGCCGCACCAGGCCGATGAAGCGCGCGATGACCAGAGCCTTGGCGCCGTGGCGGTCGAACAGCCCGCGCGAGCGCGCGATGGCTTCCTGGTAGCGCTGCGCGTAGTGCGACTCGAGCGCGCTCTTGCCCCAGTAGCGCCCGGCCCAGAAATTGATCGAGTCGCCGGCCACCGCGCCGGCGACCGCGGCGCCGATCGCGGGCCACAGGCCGAGCGAGCCGAAGCCGACCAGCGCACCGGTCGCCAGCAGCACGAGCGTCGTCGGGATCAGCACGCCGAGGACGATGATGGACTCGGCCACGCAGCAGAAGAACACGGCGGCCAGCGTCCAGTACGGGTTCGCGGCGACCCAGGTGAGGACATCGCGCAGCAGGTCGATCAAGCGCGGAACGCCCGGGTGGCGGCGCCGAGCGTGTGCGCGAGCTCGGCCTCGCCGTGCGCGGCCGAGACGAAGCCGGCCTCGTAGGCCGACGGCGCGAGGTAGACGCCGGCATCCAGCATGGCGTGGAAGAAGCGGGCAAAGCGCTTGCTGTCGCAGGCCATGACTTGCGCGTAGCGCCGGATCTCCGGCTCGGGCGTGAAGAACAGCCCGAACATGCTGCCGACCTGGGTCGTCGTGAACGGCACGCCGGCGGTGCGGGCCGCGGCGCGCAGCCCTTCGAGCAGGCGGCCGGTGTAGCGCTCGAGGTCGGAATAGAGCTTGGCGTCGCCGAGTGCCCGCAGCGTGGCCAGGCCCGCGGCCATCGCCAGCGGATTGCCCGACAGCGTGCCGGCCTGATAGACCGGGCCGACCGGTGCGAGCTGCTGCAACAGGTCGCGCCGGCCGCCGAACGCGCCGACCGGCAGCCCGCCGCCGATGATCTTGCCCAACGTGATCAGGTCCGGCCGCACGCCGTACAGCGCGGTCGCCCCGCCCGGGTGCACGCGAAAGCCGGTCATCACCTCATCGAATATCAGCAGCGCGCCGAAACGGTCGCACAGCGCGCGCAGGCCGGCGAGGAAGCCCGGGTCGGGCGGCACGCAATTCATGTTGCCGGCTACCGGCTCGACGATGACCGCCGCGATCGCCTGGGGCTGTGCCCAGAACAGCGCCTCGACCGTCGGCAGCTCGTTGTAGTCCGCGATCAGCGTGTGGCGCGCAAAGTCCGCCGGCACGCCGGGCGAGGAGGGCGTGCCGAGGGTCAGCGCGCCGGAGCCGGCCTTCACCAGCAGGCCGTCGCTATGGCCGTGGTAGCAGCCCTCGAACTTGATGATGGCGTCGCGTTTCGTGCACGCGCGCGCCAGGCGCAGCGCCGACATCGTCGCCTCGGTGCCGGAATTGCACATCCGCACCTGCTCGAGGCCCGGGACCCGGTTGCACAAAAGCTCCGCCAGCTCGATCTCGAGCTCGGTCGGCGCGCCGTAGCTGACGCCCACTTGCGCCTGCCGGCGGATCGCCTCGACCACGGCCGGGTGCTGGTGGCCGAGGATCATCGGCCCCCACGAGCCGACGTAGTCCACGTAGTCCTTGCCGTCGGCGTCGTGGATGTGGGCGCCGGTGGCCCGCGCGATGAAGCGTGGTGTGCCGCCGACGCCCTTGAAGGCCCGCACCGGCGAGTTCACGCCGCCCGGAATGGTCTGCTGGGCGCGCGTGAACAGATCGTCGGACCGGGTCATGGCGTCAATTATCGAACAGGCGGCCGTAGGCGCGCGCCGCGTCCTCGACGTCCGGCGCACCGAACACGCCCTCGACGGCGGCGATCATGCTGGCGCCGGCCTCGACCAGCGGGCGGGCGTTGGCCGGGGTGATCCCGCCGATGGCGCAGATCGGGATGTGCAGCCGGGCGCGGGCCTGGCGCAGCAGCGGCAGGTCGGCCTGGGGCGCGTCCGGCTTGGTGCGCGAGGGGAAGAAGCGCCCGAAGGCGACGTAGCTCGCGCCTTCCTCCTGCGCCACGACCGCGCGCTCCAGCAGGTTGGCGCAGCTGATGCCGATACTGGCGAGGCCGCCGAGCCGGCGGCGTGCCTCGCGCAGCGGCGCGTCCTTGAGGCCGAGATGCACGCCGTCCGCGCCGATGGCCAGCGCCAGTTCGACGTCGTCGTTGACGATGAACAGCGCGTCGTGCGCCCGGCACAGCTCGAGCAGGCCCCTGGCGGTGCGGCGCCGCTCGTTCGCGTCGGACTCCTTGTCGCGGTACTGGATCATCCGCGCGCCGCCCCGCAGCGCCGCCTCGACCGTGTCGGACAGCCGCCGGGGCGGCCGCACCAGGGTGGACGAGGTGATCGCATAGAGCCCGCGCAGCGGGTTCACGGCGCCCGCCCCGGGCCCCGGTCTGGAATGCGCCGCCCGCGACCGGTCGCGTGCGCGCGCTCCAGCGCGCGGTGGACCCAGGCCTGGGCGTCGGTCAGCGCTGCGCCGACCGGCAGGCCGCTCGCCAGCAGCGTCGCGATGGCGGCGGCCAGCGTGCAGCCCGCCCCGTGGAAGGCTCCGGGCAGACGTGGCTGCGAGAACGCGCGCGCCGCGCCGTCCTGCCGGTACCAACGGTTGACCACGGTCTCACCGGGCTCGTCGCCGCCGGTGATCAGCACGTTCTTCGCGCCGGCGGCGACCAGCGCGGCGCCGCAAGCGTCGAGGTCACCGGTTCCGGCCAGGCGCCGGGCCTCGGCGGCGTTTGGCGTCAGCACCTCGATGCGCGGCAGTGCGCGTTTGATCGCTTCGACAACGCTTGCGGACGCGAGCTCGCTGCCGCCGCCGGCGCGCAGCACCGGATCGACCACCAGCGGTGCCTGGGCGCGCTCGGCCAGCTCGAGCACAAACGGGACCTGCACGGCATCGCCGAGCAGGCCAACCTTGATCGCGCCGACTTTCGTGTCCGCGAGCAGCAGCGCCGCCTGCTCGCGCAGCAACGACAGCTCCGCCGCCCGTACCTGCGCGACGTCGCTTGTGTCCTGCACGGTGTGCGCGGTGATCAGCGTCAAGGCGTGCCCGCCGAGCGACAGCGCGGTCTCGATGTCCGCCTGGATGCCCGCGCCACCGCCGGGATCGTGCCCGGAGAGGAACAGGATCGCGGCTCGCGCGTGGCTCATGGCAGGCGACTTACCAAGTAGTCAGTCAAAAAAATGGGTTACTCACACGCCGGCCGGCTGGGTCTGGCGCGCGGCGGTCAGCGCTGCGAGGGCCTGAAATCGCGCCGAAATGCCGCCGCAAGTGCTTGGGACCTCTGCGTATTTCCATCTGGTTACAAAATGACCTCATCAGACGAAAGGCGTAGCTGTGAAGTGGGGTTTTTCTCGCGGCGGCGACTTGTCCACAGGGTTCTTCACAGCCGCTGTGCATCAGAGCCGGATTTGCTTTGCGCACGGCATGTTAGCCGACAAATTTCAGAGCGTCGCTGCAAAGACGCGGCTAACTGTCGTAGTAAGCTCCCCTTGGAATGTCCCGCAGCTCATTTCTGCTGACCGAGCGCCTCGCCGAGTACTACGCCGGCGTCGCCGTGCGCGAGCCGCCGCTGTTTGCCGAGTTGCGGCGCGAAACCGCCGGCATCCCGCAGGCAGTCATGCAGATCGCGCCCGAGCAGGGGCAGCTCATGGCAATCCTGGTCCGCCTGATGCAGGCCAGGCGCTGCATCGAGGTCGGCGTGTTCACGGGCTACAGCTCGATGGCGGTCGCGAGCGCGCTGCCGGAGGGCGGCGAGCTGCTGGCCTGCGACATCAGCGAGGAATGGACCGCAATCGCCCGCCGCTACTGGAAGAAGGCCGGCGTCGACCACAAGATCCGCCTGGTGCTGGCACCGGCCCGCCAGACGCTGGATCGCGAGATCGAGTCCGGCAAGTCCGGCGCCTACGATTTCGCCTTCATCGACGCCGACAAGACCTCCTACGTCGATTATTTCGAGCGCTGCCTCAAGCTGCTGCGCACGGGTGGGCTGATCGCGGTGGACAACACCTTGTGGTCGGGCCGCGTCGCCGACCCCAGCGTTCGCGACGCCGACACCGAGGCGTTGCGCGCGTTCAACGCACTGGTGGCCAACGACCAGCGCGTCGAGTTGTGCCTGGTGCCAATCGCCGACGGGCTGACGCTGCTGCGCAAGCGCTGAGCCTCGGTGGCGCCTCAGGTCTGACCGGGCGGCGGGGGGGCCGGCTCCGGCGCGGGCTCGGCCGGGGCTTGCGGGTCCGGTTGCGATGGCGCCGGTCCGGACGGCGCAGTGTCCGTCGGAGCCGGCTCGGTACCCGGTGCGGATTGATCCGGCTCGAGCGCTCCGTCGGTACCTTCGACTGGCGGCGACGTCGCCGAGTCCTCCGGCATACCTTCCTCGACGGGCAGTTCGTCCGCCGGCGGCTCCGGAGCGCCCCCGCCACCTTCGACAGGCTCCTCGGTTACCGGCAGGGCGGAGAACCGTGGCGGCTGGCCGGTGTTCACCAGGACCCAGTCGATCCGCTGCTGCACGTACGGCCCGGGCGACTTCGCGCTCCACTTGCGCGGATTGGGCAGCACCGCGACGAGGCGCGCGGTCTGTTCGGGGTTCATCTCGGCGGCCGGCCGGCCGAAGAATTTCCGCGAGGCTGCGTCGACGCCGTATACGCCAGGCCCGAACTCGGCGATGTTCAGGTAGATCTCGAGGATGCGCTCCTTGGGCAACTCCAGCTCCAGCAGCAGCGTGAACGTTACCTCGAGGCCCTTGCGCAGCCACGAGCGCGACGGCCACAGGAACAGGTTCTTGGCGGTCTGCTGGGTGATCGTGCTGGCGCCGCGCTTCTTCGTGTTCTTCTCGTTGTGCTCCAGCGCCTCGGCGATGGCGATGAAGTCGAAGCCCCAGTGGGTCCAGAACTTCTGGTCCTCGGCGGTGATCACCCCGATGCGCATCGACTCCGGAATCTGGCTCGCCGGCACCCAGTGGTACTCCACCGGCTGGACCTTGCTTCGCAGCATGAACGCGGTCGTCGGGGGGTCGACCCAGCGCAGCGCGAGCACCACGCCGGGCGGGACGAAGAACAGGATCGTCAGCACCAGCAGCGCCCACAGCACGAAGCGCTTGAGGGCGCCGCGCCTGGACGGCCGGAACTCGGGCGCGGGCTCGCCGCGCAGCAACACGTCGATCGGCTCGTCGCGCGGCGTCAGGGACGGCGCGATCCGCGGGCGAGGGGAGTTCATGGCGGCGCAGAATGACGCTGCCGCGGCGGCGCGGTCAACGCCGCGCGGTCAGCGGGGCAGGCCCAGGTTCTTCCAGAGCCGCAGCACCGGCTCGGACTGGTTCAGCGTGTAGAAGTGCAGCCCCGGCGCGCCGCCGCGCAGCAGCGTCTCGCAGAGCCGGGTCACGACCTCCAGCCCGAACTCGAGCAGGGCGGGTTTGTCGTCGGCCAGGCGCTCCAGCCGCAGGCGCACCCAGCGCGGGATTTCGGCGCCGCAGGCCTCGGAGAAGTGCGAGAGCTGCGTGAAATTGGTGATCGGCATGATGCCCGGCACGATCGGCACGGCAACGCCGGCGCGGCGCGCGCGCCCGACGAAATCGAAGTAGGCGTCGGCGTTGAAGAAGTACTGCGTGATGGCGGCGTCGGCGCCGGCCTTCACCTTACGCACGAAGTTGGCGAAGTCGACGTCCGGCACCGGCGTCTGCGGGTGGGATTCCGGGTAGCACGCCACTTCGATGCGGAAGCGCGAGCCGTGCGTCGCGCGGATGAACTCGACCAGCTCGTTGCCGAAGCGGAACTCGCCCGGCGCCTCGGTGCCGCGCGCGGTGGCCGGCAGGTCACCGCGCAGCGCGACGATCCGGTGCACGCCCGCGTTTTGGTACTGCTCGAGCAGCCCGGCGACGCGCGCGCGGGTGGAGCCGACGCAGGTCAGGTGCGGCGCGACCTCGACGCCGGTCTCCTCGACCACGCGCACCAGCGTCTCGTAGGTGCCGTCCTGGGCCGAG
>JBOICR010000060.1:0-20383 GCA_050740195.1 Nevskiaceae bacterium
AAAAACAAACACTCGACTCTGACCCGATTGAAACTGGTGCGCACCTTTGTGCGCGAGGGCGGCGCCGTGCGCTATGTCGACAGCCGCGCGCCCGACATTCCGTTCAGCGAAACCGGCACGCCGACCTGGGTGGGCCTGCCGCTGCACAGTTACCTCTCGGTGCTGGACATGCTCAACCCGATGCACCGCCTGTGGTCGGACGGGCGCTGGAACAAGTTGACCGTCGCGCACGGGTGTTACTGGAAGAAGTGCAGCTTCTGCGACGTCAGCCTCGATTACATCTCGCGCTACGACCTGGCCACGGCGCGCACGCTGGCCGACCGCATCGGGAAGATCGTGACAGAGACCGGCCAGACCGGCTTTCATTTCGTGGACGAAGCCGCGCCACCGAAAGGGCTGAAGTCGCTCGCCGCCGAGCTCACGCGGCGCGGCACGGCGATCTCGTGGTGGGGCAACATCCGCTTCGAGAAGACCTTTACCCCGGCGCTATGCCGTGAGTTGGCCGACAGCGGCTGCATCGCGGTGTCGGGCGGGCTCGAGGTCGCGCACGACCGGCTGCTGAAGCTGATGAAGAAGGGCGTGACCGTCGAGCAGGTGGCGCGGGTCACGCGCGCGTTCACCGACGCCGGGATCCTGGTGCACGCCTACCTGATGTACGGCTTCCCGACGCAGACCGTGCAGGACACCGTCGATGCGCTCGAGTACGTACGCCAGCTGTTCGCGCATGGCTGCCTGCAGTCCGGCTTCTGGCACCGCTTCACCTGCACCATGCACTCGCCAGTAGGCAAGAACCCGGCGGAATACGGCATCAGCCTGCACCGGCTGCCCGAGGGCGGTTTCGCCAGGAACGATGTCCGCTTCACTGACCCGACCGGGGTCGACCACGACGCACTCGGCGTCGGCCTGAACAAGGCGCTGTACAACTACATGCACGGCCTGGGGCTCGACCAGGACGTGCGCAGCTGGTTCGGCGGCGCCAGGTCGAAAACCATGGTGCCGAAAACGACCGTCCCGAAGCGCTTCATCGCAAAAGCCCTGACATGAGCGCGGAACACTTCGACGTCCTGATCGTCGGTGGCGGCCTGTCCGGCGTCGGCGGCGCCGGCCACCTGGTGCGCAACTGCCCGGGCAAGACCTACGCCGTGCTCGAGATGCGCGAGGTCATGGGCGGCACCTGGGACCTGTTCCGCTATCCGGGCGTGCGCTCGGACTCCGACATGTTCACGCTCGGTTACGCGTTCCGGCCGTGGACCGAGGCCAAGGCCATCGCCGACGGCCCGTCGATCCTCAAGTACATCGAGGACACCGCGCGCGATTACGGCGTGGACCGGCACATCCGCTACGGTCACAAGGTGATCCGCGCGTCGTGGTCGAGCGCGCAGGCGCAGTGGACGGTCGAGGCCGAGCGCGGCGCGACGAAGGAGCCGGTGCGCTTCACTTGCAGCTTCCTGTACATCTCGACGGGCTACTACGACTACGAGCAGGGCTACCTGCCGCAGTTCGCCGGCGCCGAGCGCTTCAAGGGCCGCATCGTGCACCCGCAGAAGTGGACACCGGACGTCGAGTACGCCGGCAAGCGCGTGGTCGTGATCGGCAGCGGCGCCACCGCCGTCACGCTGGTGCCGGAACTGGCGAAGCAGGCGGCGCACGTAACGATGCTGCAGCGCTCGCCGACCTACATCATCAACCTGCCCTCGCAGGACATGGTCGCCAATTTCTTCCGTCGCATCCTGCCGGCCAAGGCCGCCTACTTCCTGGCGCGCTGGAAGAACGTCCTGCTGTCGATGTTCCTGTACTGGCTGGCGCGCTCATACGCGGGCGCGTTCAAGGCCATGATCCGCGCCGGCCTGCGCGCCGAGCTCGGCAAGGACTACCCGCTTTACCCGCACTTCACGCCGCACTACGAGCCCTGGGACCAGCGCCTGTGCCTGGTGCCGGACTCCGACCTGTTCAAGGCGATCCGCGAGCGCGGCGTGTCGATCGTCACCGACCACATCGAGACGTTCACCGAAACGGGCCTGCGGCTGAAGTCCGGCCGCGAGCTCGAGGCCGACCTGATTGTTACTGCCACGGGCCTCAACATGCTGTTGCTCGGCGGCGCGCAGGTCGTCGTCGACGGAGCGATGCTCGATCCGCCGAAGACCATGGCCTACCGCGGCATGATGGTCAGCGACGTTCCGAACATGGCGTTCGCGGTCGGCTACACCAATGCCTCGTGGACGCTGAAGTGCGACCTGGTCGCCGAGTTCTTCTGCCGCCTGATCAACCACATGGAGCGGCACGGCTACCGCCAATGCACGCCACGGCGCAGCGACCCGACGATTCGCGAGGAGCCGATCATCGATTTCTCCTCGGGCTACGTGCAGCGCTCGATCGCCGGCTTCCCGAAGCAGGGTTCGAAAGCACCGTGGCGGCTGCACCAGAACTACGCGCGCGACCTGCTGGCGCTGCGCTACGGCTCGCTCGACGACGGTGCGCTGGAGTTCGTACGAGAATAGGGCTCCATCCTCTTGGAGCCGCCCATGCATCCCTCCAGCGCCATGCTGGGACCCGTCATCGCCCTGGTCCTGTGGACCTTCGTGATGTGGGGCTGGATGTACGCCACGCGCATCCCGGCGGTCATCGCGATGCGCATGCGGTTCGACCCGAACCTGCCGCGCGGGGCGCAGATGAACGAGTTGCCGGCCACGGTGCGCTGGAAGGCCGACAACTACAACCACCTGTTCGAGCAGCCGACGCTGTTCTACGCGGTGGGACTCGCGCTGGCGGTGCTCGGCGACACTTCCATGGTCGCGCTGGCGCTGGCCTGGGCCTACGTCGCGCTGCGCGTCGCGCACAGCCTGTGGCAGGCGCTGGTCAACGGGATCCCGACGCGCTTCTACCTGTTCGCGGCGTCGTCGCTGGTGCTGTTCGCCCTGACGATCAGGGCGGCGCTGCAGGTGTTCTGACGTGGCCCACTTCTGAAATGGTCCTCTTCTAAATGGACTATCGTGAGCCGGCGCTCAAGCTCTTTCCGTGGATCTGCGGCCGCTGCGGCCGCGCGTTCACGCACAAGAGCCTGCACGAACTGACCGTGCATCACCGCGATCACAACCACGACAACAACCCGCCCGACGGCAGCACCTGGCAGCTGCTGTGCCTGTACTGCCACGACAACGAGCACCAGAAACAGCTCGAGGCGCAGCGCGCCGGGCCGGCGAAACCGCAGGCGCGCAAGGTCGCCACCGGCAATCCGCTCGCGGACCTGCGCGAGCTGATCGACAAGGGCCGCAAGTAGCACCCGCGGGCACAAAAGCCGCACGGCCGGAGGCGGCGCCGCGCCGTCGCCGGGGCTAGTCTTCCCGCATGGATTCAGCAAGCCCCGTTGCCGGCATGCTCGCCGGGCTGATGCTGGCGACCAGCACGCACGCACAGCCGCAGGCCCTTCCCGCGCCGCCCTTCACGCGGACCGACGCCGCCGGCTGGCTGAACTCGGCGCCGCTGACCTGGGGCGACCTGCGCGGCACGGTCACGCTGGTCGAGTTCTGGACCTTCGACTGCGTGAACTGCTACCGCTCGATACCGTGGCTGCGCACGCTCGAGCCGCGCTATCGCGCGCGCGGCTTCCGCATTGTCAGTATCCACACGCCGGAGTTCGCGCATGAGCGCGTGCGCGGCAACGTCGAGGAAAAGCTGCGCGAGCTCGGCGTCGGCTACCCGGTCATGCTCGACGACGACTACGGCTACTGGAACGCGCTCGGCAACAAGTACTGGCCCGCCTTCTACCTGGCCGACCGCCAGGGGCGCGTGCGCTCGCGCTTCATCGGCGAGACGCACGCCCGCGAGCACAACGCGGTGGCGATGGAAGCGGCGATCGAGGCCTTGCTCGGCGAGCCGGCGGGGAAGCCGTAACGCAACCGTCGCGGCGGCGTCGGGCTATTTTTCTGGGGCCTCAGGATTCCGCGTCACGCTTCTCCTCGTCCTTGAGGCGAAGCTCGATCTCGGCGCGAGTCCACAGCCGTCCGCGGCCGACGCCCTCGCACTCGCGCGCGACGGCGCCGTTCCAGGCCTCGGGCGTCATGTTCTCGCGCCAGAACGGAAACGTCCGGCACTGCCCCGGGCGCGCGGCGTAGACCGAGCAGCGCGCGCCGTCGAGGAACAGGCAGTCCGAGGTCGGGTTGCGCAAGTGGAAGAACCCGTTGGATTTCTCGCAGTAGCGGCGCGTGAACGCACTGGTGCGCAGCTTCAGGTGCCTGGCGAGGCGGCGGCGCTCGTCGAGCGTCACGTACACCCACGACGGCCTGCCGTGCCGCGCGCGGCAGCATTCGCCGCAGCCGGTGCACTGGAAGCGCAGGCCTTTGGCGTAAAACCCGGGATCCAGGTCCGTCACGGCTGGGGCGCCTGCTGCGCGCCGAACTTCTCGAGCAGGAAATCGACGAACACGCGCACCTTCGGCGCGAGGAAGCGCGACGGCAGGTAAACCGCGTACAGGCTGGAGCCCGCCTCGATCTCCCAGTCCTCGAGCACCGCGCGCAGCTTGCCCTCGCGGATGTCCTTCCCGGCGATGTACCCCGGCAGCAGCGTCAGGCCCGTCCCGTTCAGCACGAGGTCGTGCAGCGCCTCGACCATGTTCGACTGCAGGCTGCCGTGCACCGGCACCGTCACGCGCTCGCTGCCGCGGACGAAGTGCCACTCGACGGCCGTTCCCGGGACCGTGAAGGTCAGGCAGTTGTGGCGCGTCAGGTTGGCCGGGTGCGACGGCACGCCCTCGTGCTCCAGGTACTCGGGCGACCCGCACAAGTGCCAGCGCACGCGACGCAGCTCGCGCGCCACCACATTCGGCGGCAGCGTGCGCGCAATGCGGATGGCGACGTCGAAGCCCTCCTCCGCCAGGTCGGTCACGCGATTCGAGGCGTTCAGGTCGATCTGGATGTCGGGGTAGCGCGCGAAGAACTCGCGCAGGATCGGGCCCAGCCGGGTGTTGGCGAACGTCACCGGCGCCGTCACGCGCAGCAGGCCGCGCGGCGCGGCCTGGAGCTGGGCGATCGCGGTCTTGGAGCTCTCGACCTCCTCGACGATGCGGGCGCAGTGCCCGTAATACGCGGCGCCGGCTTCGGTCAGCGACAGCTTGCGGGTGCTGCGGTTGAGCAGCCGCACGCCGAGCACGTGCTCCAGCTTGGCCACGCGCTTGCTGGCCACCGAGCTGGTCACGCCGAGGCGGCGGGCGGCGCCGGCGAAGCTTCCGGCCTTCACCACGCGGGCAAAGGTGACCATATAAGCCAGATCTTCCATAGGCTTAGATTCGCTCCTGGACGGAACGAATCATATGCCTTTCAGCCTACTTATCAAACTATTGGAACGGAGTAGCGTTTGGACATGCCCGCCGATGGGTAACCCAAACCGGGGACTGTCATGGAATTCACCGAAGACTTCAGCATCGAATGGGATCTGCACGAACTGGGCAACAAGCTGCACCTGCCGCGTTTGCACGGACCGCGCGACCCGGCCAGGGCCGCCTTCGCGCTGGCTCTGGCGACCGGCAATGTGCCGGCCAACGCGCCGATCATCGACGAGGACAAGGAGGCGGCTTGACCCGGTTCCCCCCGGCGGCCGCTTCCTCCTGGCGCCGCCGATCCCTGGACGGAGTGGCGCTTTCGGCGCCACTCCGTTCCTTTGTCAGGCGGGCATCTCGGTCATCGCCGGAAAGCGGTGCTGCTCGAATTCGTCAGCGATCGCCTTCAGCCGAAGGTCAGGGACCGCGCGAACCTGCTGGAGCACCTCGCGGGCGTACTCATCGTCGATGAGCGCCGCTTGAGGGTTGAAAGTCTTGCGCGTCTTGAACTTGAAATGCACGTACAACCGGGTCGCCAGAACGAACAACGGCCCGCTGCTGTCACGATTACCGCTCATCTCTACTCTCTCCCGAACTTGTTGTGGTGACAACGACAGAATTGTGATGAACGCATCACAGTCGCGCGCCGGATTGGAGCGCGACGAAGCGGGTGAAGCGATGGAATGCACCGCGCCGGAGCGCGATGCCCGACTTCAGGCGGCCTGCGCCTGCCCGGTGACGGTGGCCAGCTCGTAATCCAGGCGCAGGTCGCAGCGCGCGGTCGGGCCGTGCGACCGCTTGCGCTGGCCCGTGCAGGTCGCCGAACCGGTGGTCACGGCGTTCTTGCGCGTCAGCCCGCGCGGCACCGCCGTGGTGAGGTCGAAGCCACCGCCGGTGCAGTCGCGCAGCGGGCACTGGAACTGGAAGAACGCCTGCATGTCGGGCGCGAACACCTGCGCGTACGGCTGCGGCTTGACCTTGCCCTCGGGATCCTCGAAACGCATGCGCACGGCGAGCTCGTCCGCGTCGGGGAAGGCTTCGGCCATCTTCGGAGCGGCCAGGTACTTGCTGTGGCGTGCCTCGCGCTCGCGCGCGTCCAGCACATGAGACCTCATCGCCATGTCTTTGACTTCTTGAACAAAACGGGCGCGCACGGTATCACAAATGGCGCGCCGGCGCTCGCCGCCAGGGCAACAATTGCCGTGAATTCAGTTGGTTATGAAAATCGGACGGGCCTGGCCTAAAAAAAAGGGGCGCCGCAGCGCCCCTTGCGTAACGGTGGCTACGGCTTATGCGAGCTGCCGATGCGCCATCTTGGTCATTTCGAACATGTTCACGGACGACTTGCCCTTGCACAGATCCTTCATGGCGGAATCGGCCTTGATCATGCGCGGATTGCTCCGTGACTGGAGCTTGTGCCGCCGGATGTACTTCCACAGCTTGCTCACCATCTCGGTGCGGGTGACCGGTCCCGTTCCGACGACTGCGGCGAGCTTGACGCTCGGGGTGAGTGGCTTCCAGAACTTCGACCTCGGGTTTCTCCTGCGCTTCATGTGCCTACCTCCTTGAGCCGGCTGAGAGATTTATGCCGGCGGAAAAAGACTGGTCATTCCCAGCTCAACGCCCCGCCCGTCTGGTACTCGGTCACGCGGGTCTCGAAGAAGTTCTTCTCCTTCTTCAGGTCCATGACCTCGCTCATCCACGGGAACGGGTTCTCGGCGCCCGGGTAGAGCTGCTTGATGCCGATCTGCGAGCAGCGGCGGTTGGCGATGAACTTCAGGTACTCGTTGAACTGGGCCGCGTTCAGGCCCAGCACTCCCCGGGGCATGGTGTCGTGCGCATAGCGGATCTCGAGGTTGGTGGCCTCGTCGATCATGTGCCGCACCTCTTCCTGGAACTGCGCGGTCCACAGGTGCGGGTTCTCGATCTTGATCTGGTTGATCACGTCGATGCCGAAGTTCATGTGCATCGACTCGTCGCGCATGATGTACTGGATCTGCTCCGACGTTCCGACCATCTTGTTGCGGCGGCCGAAGCTGAGCAGCTGCACGAAGCCGACGTAGAAGAAAATTCCCTCGAACACGACGTAAAACGCGATCATGTCGCGCAGGAAACGCTGATCGTTCACCGGCGTGCCGGTGTGGAAGTTCGCGTCGGCCAGCGACTGCGTGTACGGCAGCGACCACGCCGCCTTGTCGTGGATCGACGGCACTTCGCGGTACATGTTGAACACTTCGGCCTCGTCGAGGCCGAGCGACTCGATGCAGTACTGGTAGGCGTGCGTGTGGATCGCTTCCTCGAACGCCTGCCGCAGCAGGTACTGGCGGCACTCGGGATTGGTCAGGTGGCGGTAGACCGCCAGCACCAGGTTGTTGGCGACCAGCGAGTCGGCGGTCGAGAAGAAGCCCAGCGAGCGCTTGATGATGGTGCGCTCGTCCTCGGTCAGCCCCTTGGGGTCCTGCCACAGCGCGATGTCCGCGGCCATCTGGATTTCCTGCGGCATCCAGTGGTTGTTGCAGGCATCGAGGTACTTCTTCCACGCCCACTCGTACTTGAACGGCACCAGCTGGTTCAGGTCGGCGCGGCAGTTGATGATCTTCTTGTCGTCGACCTGGATGCGGCGGGCGCCCATCTCGAGCGACTCGAGCCCGGTCGCGCCGGCGACCGGCGGCGGCACCAGCTGGAAGTCCTTGGTCGGCGCCGTCGGCACCGCCATCGGGTCCGGGTGCACCTCGGTGTGCAGCGCGAGGCGGCCCACGGCGCTCACGGGCGCGGCAGCCTCGCCGCCAAACGCCGGCGGAACCCGGCTGAACTTCGTGCCCGGCCCGTCCGATTTGGTCGGCGCCGTGGTCGTCGGTGTGTCTTCCCAGGTCAACATGTCAGTCTCCTCGTCGCGCCTCGCGGGGCGCGTACTGCGTTCAGCGTTTCAGTTCATCCGCGACGCGCGGCCAACGACGTGCTCCTGCAACATCTTGTCGTTGGCGGTGCGCATGCCGCGTTTCAGGCTCTCACAGACCCGCTCGATCTCCTCGATACACAACGTACGGAAAGAATCGATCTCAGCGTCATTCGTCAGGTAAGCCAGCTGGAAGCCGGCCTCCACGACGCCCATCGGGGCAAATTTGCTGCCGCCCGTCTTGGGTGCAATGACCTTGGTCTTGAACAGGTTCATCCGATCGCTCTCCCGGTGTGGAGGGTTTCCTCTACTGCTACTGGCACGCCTCACAGTCCGGATCGGTGATGGAGCAAACCTTCGCTCCGCTCACGTCACTGGCCGCTGCGGCATGTCCATTTCCGTTGTACTCGGCGGCCGGCTCGGCCACTGATTTGGCGTGCGCGCCGTTGCCGTTACCATTCGACTTGCCCATCCCGGACGTTCCAACCTTGTTGAGGCGGTCGTCGTTGATGGTCGTCTTCTCGGCGTGCGTCGCACCCAGCGTGCGCAGGTAGTACGTCGTCTTCAGGCCGGAGACCCAGGCGTGCTTGTACAGCTCGTCGAGCTTCTTGCCGCTCGGCTGCTTCATGTACAGGTTCAGCGACTGGGCCTGGTCGATCCATTTCTGGCGGCGGCTGCCGGCGTCGACCAGGCGCCTGGCGTCGACCTCGAAGGCGCACTTGTAGATCTCCTTGAGATCGGCCGGGATGCGGTCGATCTTCTCGACCGAGCCGTCGTAGTACTTGAGGTCGTGCACCATGACCTCGTCCCACAGGCCGCGCGCCTTCAGGTCATCCACCAGGTACTGGTTGATGACGGTGAACTCGCCCGACAGGTTCGATTTGACGTACAGGTTCTGGTACGTCGGCTCGATCGACTGGGAGACGCCGGTGATGTTCGCGATCGTCGCGGTCGGCGCGATCGCCATGGTGTTGCTGTTGCGCATGCCGACGGTGGTCACGCGGGTGCGCAGCGCATCCCAGTTGAACGCACCCGACGTGCTGGTGTCCTGCACCAGGTACTTGCCGCGCTCCTTGCGCAGAAGTTCTATCGAGTCTATCGGCAGGATGCCCTGGCTCCACAGCGAGCCCTTGAAGCTCGGGTAGGCGCCGCGCTCCTCGGCCAGGTTGGTCGAGGCCTTGATCGCGAAGTAGCTGACCGCTTCCATCGAGACGTCGGCGAACTTGATCGCCTGGTCCGACTCGTACGGCAGGCGCAGCTGGTACAGCGCGTCGTTGAAACCCATGATGCCGAGCCCGACCGGGCGGTGGCGCAGGTTGCTGGCGCGCGCCGTGTCGACCGAGTAGTAGTTGTACTCGATGACGTTGTCGAGCATGCGCATCGCCGTCGACACGGTCTTCTCGAGCTTGCGCAGGTTCAGCTTGCCGGACCCCCCGCCTTCAGACGTTATGTGCGCGGCGAGGTTCACGCTGCCCAGGTTGCAGACCGCGATCTCCTTGCCGGCCTTGGTGTTCAGCGTGATCTCGGTGCACAGGTTGGAGCTGTGCACCATGCCGACGTGCTGCTGTGGCGAGCGCAGGTTGCACGGATCCTTGAACGTGATCCACGGATGCCCGGTTTCGAACAGCATCGACAGCATCTTGCGCCACAGCTGCTGCGCGGGCATGCGCTTGTGGTTCTTGATCTTGCCGGCATCGGCCAGCGCCTCGTATTCGGCGTAGCGCCGGGCGAACGCCTCGCCGACCAGGTCGTGCAGGTCGCCGGTGTCCTCGGGCGAGAACAGCGTCCACGGGCCGTCTTCCATCACGCGCTTCATGAACAGGTCCGGCACCCAGTTGGCCGTGTTCATGTCGTGCGTGCGGCGGCGGTCGTCGCCGGTGTTCTTGCGCAGGTCGAGGAACTCCTCGACGTCGCGGTGCCAGGTCTCGAGGTAGCCGCACACCGCGCCCTTGCGCTTGCCGCCCTGGTTCACCGCGACGGCGGTGTCGTTGGCGACCTTCATGAACGGCACCACGCCATTGGACTTGCCATTGGTGCCCTTGATGTACGCGCCCATGCCACGCACCGGCGTCCAGTCGTTGCCGAGGCCGCCGGCGAACTTGGACAGCATGGCGTTGTCGTGGATCGCGCCGAAAATGCCGTGCAGGTCGTCCGGCACCGTCGTCAGGTAGCAGCTCGACAGCTGCGGGCGCAGCGTGCCGGAGTTGAACAGCGTCGGCGTGCTCGACATGAAGTCGAAGCTCGATAACAAGGTGTAGAACTCGATCGCGCGGCCTTCGCGGTCGACTTCATTGATCGCGAGGCCCATCGCCACGCGCATGAAGAACGCCTGCGGCAGCTCGAAGCGCACCCGGTGCGAGTGGATGAAGTAGCGGTCGTACAGCGTCTGCAGGCCGAGGTAGTCGAACTTGGCGTCGCGCTCGCCGAGCAGGGCCTTGCCGAGCCGGTCGAGATCGTAGGTGGTCAGCTTGGTGTCGAGCAGCTCGAGCTTGGCGGCCTTGTGGATGTACTCGCGGAAGTAGTCCGGGTACAGCTCCTTCATCTCCTCGAAGGTCGGCCGGGTCTCGGCCATGCCGAGGAACTTGGTCGCTTCGTGGCGCAGCGAGTCGGTCAGCAGGCGCGCCGACACGTAGGTGTAGTTCGGCTCCTTCTCGATCATCGCGCGCGCGGACAGCGTCAGCGCCTGGGCGACCTCGCCCTCCGGAATGCCGTCGTACAGGTCACGCAGCGCGGCGGCGACCACGCCTTCCGGGTCTACCCCGGTCAAGCCGGCGCAGGCCTCGGTGGCCACGCGGCGCATGCGCTCGACGTTGAGCGGCGCCACCGCGCCGTCGTCCAGCTTGACGGTCAGCGACGGCGCGGCGGCGCGCCTCGGCGCGGCGGCAGTCTGGGCCGCGGCTTCAGCCTTGCGCTGCTGCGCGCGCTGCTCGCGATAGATGACGTAGTCGCGCGCGACCTTGTGCTCGCCGGCGCGCATCAGCGCCAGCTCGACCTGGTCCTGGATGTCCTCGATGTGGATCGTGCCGCCGCCGGCCACGTGACGCGTCAGCGCGGCCACGACCTGCGCGGTCAGCGCTTCGACTTTCTCGCGCACGCGCGAACTTTCGGCCGCGGTGCCGCCTTCCACGGCCAAAAAGGCCTTGGTCATGGCGATGTTGATCTTGGACGCGTCGAAACCCGTCACCTTGCCGTTGCGGCGGATCACCTTGAGGGTGCCCGGCGCGGTCGCCGCCACGTCCGCAGGCTCGGTGGCCTCGGGGACGTTCGGCAGGCGCAAGGATTCGGGAGTGGTTGTAGTGGTTTGCATGTTGTCGTCTTCTCCCCCAGCCAAATCTGATACTTACCCGCTATATCTCTAGAGACTCCGTAGTCGTACAGGGAGACTCCCGGAGCATGCCGAACACAATATATTGGGATGTGAAGGGCGTCAAACCCCTACAGGTATTGATTAAGTGTTGGCTAACGGCGCCAAAAACCTGTGGATAACCTGTAGCGAAATCAGCCGTTTGGAAGGGGGGTTTTGGACTGGCCACGGAGTAATCCCCAGCCCCCTTCCTTATAAGGAGGTCAGCCGACGAACGGCGCCTCGCGTAGCATCTGCGCCATGCCCGCCGCCCTGCTTCCCGTACTGATGGCCGGAGGCTCCGGCACGCGCCTCTGGCCGCTGTCGCGCGAGCTCTACCCCAAGCAGCTGCTGAAGCTGGCCAGCGACAAGAGCCTGCTGCAGAACACGGCGCTGCGCGCGGCGAAGATTCCCGGTGCGCTGCCCGCCGTGGTGATCTGCGGCGACGCGCACCGCTTCCTGGTCGCCGAGCAGCTGCGCGAGATCGGCCTGCATGGCACGACGATCGTGCTCGAGCCCGAGGGCCGCAACACCGCGCCGGCGGCGATCGTCGCGGCGCTGCTCGCCAGGCAGAAGCACGGCGCCGAAACGCAGGTGCTCCTGATGTCGGCCGACCAGGCCATCGCACGCGAGGACGCCTTCGTGCGCGCGGTGCAGGCGGCCCGGCCCGCCGCGCGCGGGCGGATCGTGACGTTCGGCATCAAGCCGACGCGGGCCGAGACCGGCTATGGCTACCTGAAGGCTGGACCGCCGCTCAAGAGCGGCGGCGGGAAGGCCGGCAAACCGCTGAAGGGCACTGGCGCGTCGTCGAAGGGCGCCCGCGAGGTCGCGGCCTTCGTCGAGAAGCCCGATGCGAAGAAGGCGGCGCGCTTCCTGAAAGCCGGCGGGTATTTCTGGAACGGCGGCCTGTTCCTGTTTGAAGCGAAGCAGCTGCTCGCGGAAGTGCAGCGGCTCGAGCCGGCCATGCTCGACGCCTGCGAGCAGGCGCTCGCCAGGGCCCGGCGCGACCTCGACTTCGTCCGCCTCGACGCCGCGTCGTTCAAGCAGGCGCGCAAGGAATCGATCGACTACGCGGTGATGGAAAAGACTCCGCACATCGCGCTGGTGCCGCTCGACGCCGGCTGGGACGACGTCGGCACCTGGAGCTTCCTCGGCAACCTGCCGCCGACCGACAAGCGCGGCAAGAACTTCACGCGCGGCGATGTCTGGCTGCAGGACGTGAAGAACTCGCTGATCCACGCCGAGGGGCGGCTGGTCGCGGCCGTCGGCATCTCCGACCACATCGTGGTCGAGACGCGCGACGCCGTGCTGGTCACGACGCGCGACCGCGCCCAGGACGTCAAGAAGATCGTCGAATCGCTGAAAGCGGCGAAGCGGCCCGAAGCGCAGGATCACCCGAAGGTCTACCGCCCTTGGGGCTGGTACGACTCGATCGCGCACGGCGAGCGCTTCCAGGTCAAGCGCATCGGCGTCAAGCCTGGTCAGAAGCTGTCGCTGCAGATGCACCACAAGCGCGCCGAGCACTGGATCGTGGTCAAGGGCACGGCGCGCGTGACCTGCGACGACAAGGTATTCGACCTGGGCGAGAACGAGTCCACGTTCATCCCGCTGGGCTCGAAACACCGGCTGGAAAACCAGACGACCGAGCCGCTCGAGATCATCGAGGTGCAATCGGGTTCGTACCTCGGCGAGGACGACATCGTGCGGTTCGACGACATCTACGGGCGCGCCGGGAAGACCTAGCGCGGGTGGACGGGCTTGGGGGTAGGATGGCCTCCCAAGAACAAGACAGTGACTCGGGGCAAGGGGGCAACATGCGTATCGTGCTGTTCATCGCGGGACTCGCGCTCGCCGGTCCGGTGCGTGCGGCGGACGAGCTGAAGCTGCCGCCGATCCAGGTCGAGAACGCGGGAGGTGCGTCCAACTGGTCCAGCACCATCATGTCGCTCGAGCGGGTCGGCCTCACCGACGGCTTCTCGCTCGAAGGCAGCCAGGGCACGCGCCGGCTGTTCCTGCCGCTGCCACCCGGCGTGCCGGTGTCGCGCGCGCAACTGGCATTCGACATCGAGTTCGGCGAGCTGCTGATCCCCGAGAGTTCGCTGCAGTTCCGCGTCAACGACACCATCCGTACCGCCGCGCGCCGCGGCAGCTCGGGCACGCCGCGCCGCGTCGAGATTCCGCTGACCGCGCTGGACCTCGAGAAGAATTTCGTCGAGCTCGAGATCGACTACTCGCTGTTCGTGCACTCGGACGTGTGCCTGTCGCAGAAGCTGGTCGGCGCCTACGCGCACCTGACGCCGGGCAGCGGCCTGCAGGTCGTCGCGAAGGACCGACTGCCACCGTCGGTGCAGGCCGCGCTGTCGCTGCTGCCGCGCGACGTGATCGTCGCGGCGCCGCTGGCGACACTGAACGAGGACCAGTTCCAGGCCCTGTTCCACCTCGCCACCATGCTGTTCCGCCTCGGTCACAAGGTGAGCTACGAGGAACTGCCCGCCAGCGGACCGACGCGCGCCCACGTCGTGCTGGCACCGGCGAGCCGCTACCTGCGCGGCGGCCAGCCGCTCGGCGGAGCCGCCAATCTGCGGCTGCTGCAATCGAAGGACGGCGCGTTCATCCTGATCGACGCCGAGCGGCCGCTGGCCGCGACTGCGATGCTGCGCCTGCCCTGGCGCGACGCCGCCAGCGGTGCCGAGCTCGACGTCGCCGACGTCGGCGCCTGGCCGCAGCTGCGCGAGGCCGAGGACATCGTGCGGCTCAAGCGCCTGGGGTTTGACGACAGCGAGCGGCTGTTCAGCTTCGCCGCCGAGTGGCAGATCGCGATGCCGTTCGGGCCGATGGGCATCAGCCAGCGCCCGGCGCGCGCCTCGCTCGAGATCTACGGGCCGCGCGTGGCCGAAATCCGCGGCCCGACGTTCGTCTCGGTGTTCTTCAATGACCGCCTCGTGCACTCGGCGGCGCTGAAGGAGGCCGGCAAGGGCGAACTGCTCGAGTTCGACCTGCCGCGCATCCAGCTGCGCGCGCGCAACAACCTCAAGATCGTCGCCCAGCGCGACCAGCTCGCCTCCGACTGCAAGCTGGCGCAGGCGCCCTACCCGCTGTCGCTGTCGCCGGACTCGATCATCGAAACGCGGCCGCTCAACGAGACGCCCGCCACCTTCGCCGAGCTGGTGCCGCACCAGCAGCGCCTCGAGCTGTACGTGTCGCGCGACGCACTGGGCCAGGTCACGCGCATCATCCCGATGCTGGTCAGCCTCGGCGAGCATTTCTGGCCCGACGTTGCGCCGCCGCGGCTGCGTCTGTACGAACCCGGCGCCGCGGTCGCGCCGACCGGCCCGTTCTTCGTGATCGGCGACCCGCAATGGAGCCCGCGCGCGTGGGTACGCTTCGACGAAGGCCGCGTGCGCCTGCGCAGCAACGCCACCGGCGAGCCGCTGCTGCTGCTCGACTTCGCCTCCGATACCAGCGTGACCGTGCTGCAGATGGTCGAGGCCGGCGGGTTCGGCGGCGTCTGGCTCAAGAGCACGGCCGGCTACGCCGGTGGCCCGGCGCGGCGCGCGCTGTTCGAGGACGAGAACCTCGCCTTCCTGTCGCCGGTCGGCGGCCAGCTCGCGCTCCGGATCGGCGAGACGCGCGATTATCGCGTCGACTACCCCGAGACCAAGGGTTGGTTCGCCGAGAGCGGCGCGTTGCGCCCGGCGCTGTTCGTGATCGCCTGGGCCGCCATCATCGGCCTTCTGGTCTACCTGTATCGCAGGACCCGCGCCCGCGCGCAGGGCTGATCGGTGAGCACGAGCACGCTCGCGCCGCAGCCCAGCCTGCGCGGCAGGCCGATCGGCGAGGTCCTGCTCACGCTCGGCAAGCTGACCGCGGGCCAGCTCAACGAGGCGCTGGCGCTGTCCAAGCAGTGGGGCTCGCCGCTCGGCAGCGTGCTGCAGTCGCAGGGCTTCGTGCGCTCGTTCGACTTCCACCGCGCGCTGGCCTCGCAGCTCGGCAAGCATTTCGTCGACCTCACGCGCGATCCGCCGCAGCAACCGCTGCTGCGCGTCGAGGACATGACCGAGTACCAGCGCCTGGTGGTGATGCCGTGGCGCGAGGAGAACGGCGTGGTCTGGCTCGTGACCAGCCGGCCCGGCGTCGAGGTCGACGAGTTCGGCGCGCGACGCTACGGCGACCGCTTCGAGGTCGCGGTGACCTCGAAGTTCGACATCCTGTGGATGCTGCAGAAGCACTTCGGCGCCGAGATGAGCCGCGCCGCGCTGACGAGCCTGGCGGACGCCGCGCCCGAGTACTCGGCGCGCATCGTCATCACGCCGAGGCAGGTGATCGGACTGGGCGTCACGGCCAGCCTGCTGGCCGTGGCGCTGTACCTGGCGCCGACGCCGACGATCATCGCGATCAACATCGTGGTCGCGATGTTCTACCTGCTGACTTTCGGCCTGCGTGCGGTGCTGTCGTGGTACGGCGCCGCCCGCGCCACCGAGTACAAGATCTCGGCGACCGAAGTGCGCTCGCTGAAGGACACCGAGTTGCCGTACTACACCGTGCTGGTGCCGATGTACAAGGAGCCCGAGGTGTTGCCGATCCTGGCCAGCGCCCTGCGCAAGCTGAACTACCCGCGCAGCAAGCTCGACATCAAGCTGCTGCTCGAGGAAGGCGACAGCGAGACGATCGAGGCGGCCAAGAAGCTGCAACTCGAGTCGATCTTCGAGATCGTGCGGGTGCCGCCGAGCGAGCCGCAGACCAAGCCCAAGGCCTGCAATTACGGGCTGCATTTCGCGCAGGGCGAGTACATCACGATCTTCGACGCCGAGGACAAGCCGGAGCCGGACCAGCTGAAGAAGGCGGTGCTGGCGTTCCGCAAGGCTCCGGCCAACGTCGCCTGCATCCAGGCGCGGCTGAACTACTACAACCGCGACGAGAACTGGCTGACGCGGATGTTCACGCTCGAGTACTCGACCTGGTTCGACCTGCTGCTGCCGGGGCTCGAGGCGCTGCGCATCCCGATCCCGCTTGGCGGCACCTCGAACCACTTCAAGACCGAAACCCTGCGCGGCCTGCTGGCCTGGGATCCGTACAACATGACCGAGGACGCCGACCTCGGCGTGCGCATGACGCAGAAGGGCCTGACCGTGCAGGTGGTCAACGCCACCACCTACGAGGAAGCCAACACCCGCGTCGGCAACTGGATCCGCCAGCGCTCGCGCTGGATCAAGGGCTACCTGCAGACCTACCTCGTCCACATGCGCCACCCGGGCAGGCTGTACCGCAGCCTGGGCCATGTCGGCTTCTGGGGCTTCCAGTTCTTCATCGGCGGCACCGTGATCTGCGTGCTGCTGAATCCGGTGCTCTGGCTGCTGTTCGGGGGCTGGGCGGTCGGGCTGGTCAGCGGGCTCGACGTCTACTTCCCGCCGTGGGTGGTCAGCTTCAGCCTGTTCAACCTGCTGTTCGGCAACGCCGCGATGATCTACTTCTTCATGCTCGGCGCGTACAAGCGCGGCTACTACACGCTGCTGTTCCATGCGCTGACCGCGCCGGCGTATTGGGCGCTGATGTCGATCGCCGGCTACAAGGGCCTGTGGCAGCTGATCCACAAGCCGTTCTACTGGGAAAAGACCCAGCACGGCATCAGCCGCCACACCGCGGCCGAGCTGGCCGAGGCCGCGCAATGAGACCGGCTCCATGAGCAGCGCCGCGCGGATGATGGCGACGGTTCCGCGGGTGGTGCCGCGGCCGGCGGCGGCGCGCAAGCGCATCAGGGCGGGGGTGACGGCCCTGGCGGCGGCGTACTTCGTGTTCTGGGCCGCGCTGTTCACGGCGCTCGCGCTGTGGCTGCTATCGCGCAACTACGTCAACGACGGCGCGCTGTGGAGCTGGAGCACGGTGATCGCCAGCCTCGATGCGCCGCAGGGCGGTTTCAACCGCTTTGTGCTGCTGTACCCGCAGGTGCAGTACTACCTGGTCACGATGCTGTCGCTGATTCCCGGCCTGAAGACGCCGCAGGCGCCGTACCTGATCTCGGCGGTCGCCGCGGCCGGGCTGCTGACGCACTTCACCTTCCGGCTGCGCCGCGCCGGAGTGCCCGGGCCGATGGTCGCGGCGGTGGTCCTGCTGACCGCGGCCAACCCGGTGTTCCTGTGGGGCGCGACCAACGGCGGCGGCGAGATGCTCGGCATCACGCTGTACTACGTGCTCGGGCTGTCGATGATCGTGCTGCGCTACTCGCATAGCCTGCACTCGCACATCCTGCTCGGCGTCGTGCTGCTGCTGTTCTTCATCACCGACGCGCGTTCGGTGTACCTGTCCCTGACGTTGCTGCCGCTGCTGCCGCTGGTGGTGCAGCGCCACATCATGGCCATCAACCCGGTCGCGCCGGTGTTCGTGCTGTATTGCCCGCTGGTGTTCATGATCGGCATCTGGCTCGCCCTGAACTGGATCTACACCGGCGATTCGCTGGCGTTCCTGAAGGACCCCGCCTCGCCGTTCCTCGGCGCGCGCATCTCGAGCGACTACCTGCCCTGGCGCGCGGCCTTCGGCAACCACTTCTGGGCCGCGACGGCGATCTCGGGGCTGCTGCTGCTGATCTGCTACCCGGTGCTGCTGATGGTCCAGATGCAGCCGATGCGGCGCACGCGCGTCTGGGCCGCCGGCGTCGCGCTGGCCGGCATGCCGGTGTTCGCCTCCGGCCTCGCCACCTGGGCCGAGTTCACGCAGTCGCCGGCCGACATCCTCGTGCTGGTGATGGGCGGCGTGATGGCGCTGCAGACCACCGGGTTGATGCTGCGCGAGCGGCCCGTCGCGGTGCTGGCGCTGATGGCAGCCGGCATGATTGGCTCGCTCGCGCTGTTCCAGACGTATCCGGGCGTCGGCATG
This sequence comes from Nevskiaceae bacterium, assembly GCA_050740195.1. Lineage (GTDB taxonomy): Bacteria > Pseudomonadota > Gammaproteobacteria > Nevskiales > Nevskiaceae > JACPFV01. Next base: position 18,421 of record JBOICR010000060.1, read on the forward strand.
GCCGGCTGGTTCGACGCGTTCGCCGGCCGCACCGTGGAGTATCCGCGGCAGGGCGACCTCGAGCTCGGCCTGTGGCTGCGCAACCAGGACGGCGTGATGATCGACGAGAGCACGGCCTACGCGGCGATCGCCGCGCGCGGCGGCGCGGAGGGCCTGGTGCTGACCTTCTCGGATCGCTTCAAGGAAGGCGTCAACAGCGGCCGTCCAGTCACCCATTGGATCGCTGTGCCCTCGCCGCAGCGCGATCCGCGGCAGGTCGACCTTATCAACCGCTACTACCCGAAGCTCTACACCCTCGGCATGACCGGCTATACGCTGATCTACGACCGCGCCGGGTGGCGCGTCTACGCCAGCGAGGAGCAGTGGCGCCGGCTGCACGAGAACCGCGGCAAGCCGAGGGAGCGCGCCGATGCGACTTGAACGCGTACTGCCGGTCGCCCTGGCGCTGACCGTCACCGCCTGCGCGTGGGTCCGCGCGGCAGTCGAAGCGCCCGGGGCGCCGCTGCCGCCGGCCGGCGAAGACGTGCGCCGCGCCGCCCAACTGCTCGACAGCGAGATGCGCCGCTGGCTGCGCGACCACGGCGTCAAGCGCAAGGACGGCGCATCGGTGTACGCGATGGACCTCGCGCCGCTGCTGCTGTACGCCGCGCAGCGCGGCGATCGCGAGCTGTACCTGAAGATCCTGCCCGGCGTGCAGGCGCTGGTCCTCACCGAGCAGTCCGGCACGTACACGGCCGGCTTCGTGCTGTGGCGCCGGCTCGACGGTGCCGCGCCGGAGATCTCGGGGGCGACCGAGGCGATGTGGCTGGCGCGCGCGCTGGCGGCCGGCGCCGAGGCCTTCGCGCGGCCGACCGACCGCGCCCAGGCGCTGAAGATCCTCGACGGCTACGCCAGGCACGCGTTCGAATTGCAGAACGTCTGGCTGGTGCGCAAGTACTACAGCTTCGCCGGCAGCAGCTTCGCCAGCCTGTCCTCGGTGGCGTCATACCACCCGGATTTCCTGGACGCGCTCGAGCCGTCGGGCGCCAGGGGCGACTGGCGCGGGCTGGCCGAGCGCTCCTACGCAGCGGTCGAGCGCACCGTCAGCCCCTCGCGCCTGCTGTATCCGCTGATCCAGCCGGAAGTCGGCGCGGGCTTCCCGGAGATGGGCGTCGAGGCTTACGCACCCAACAACCTCGCGCCGCTCGAGGACGCCTGCGCCGGTGCCGAGGGCGTCGCGCGCGGCGTGCCGCGGGTCGGCAACGGGGTGCTGGACTTCGTCGGCGAAGGCTCGCACACGCGCTACGGCGGCAAGCTGTGGGCGTACTACGACGCGCAGACCGGCGACCCGATCGCCGGCAAGTCGCTGTCGGGCCCCGGCTACGCCTGCCTCGTGCGCCTCGCCGTCGCGCTGGGCCGCGGCGGCGCGCTCGAGCGCCTGTTGCCGCCGTTCGCCGACGAGATGCAGCGCCTCGGCGAAGTGCCGCAGCTGTCGGAGGCCTTCCTGTACAGCGCCGGGCCGATGCTGCTGGCCGCGCACGCGGCCGGCGCGTTTACGCCGCCCTGAGCGCGGGCATACCAGCCGCCTTCTCGCGGTGCGCGGCACCCAGCCGCGTCGCCAGCACCCACCAGGCGATCGCCAGCGCCGCGTTGAACGCGGCGAACTGCGCGGGGGACGCCGCCAGCCAGGTCACTCCGACGAACACGATGCCGGCATGGGCGAGGTCGCCCAGGCGCCAGAAGAACGTGTCGATCGTGGTCTTGCCGGCGTACTTCTGTTCCGCGTCGCACGGCAGGATCAGCGCGTGGCGCGCCGTGTTCTGCAGCGAGTAGTTCAGGCTGTTCTCGGCGATCTTGAACCAGCGGATCACGCTGAACAGCGGCACGAAGGCCAGCAGCCCGTAGCCGAGCGCCGCGACCGCCGGCAGCACGCGGGTGGCGCCGCCGACGCCGAAGCGCTTGAAGATCCGGGCCACCAGGAACA
>JBOICR010000061.1:0-5822 GCA_050740195.1 Nevskiaceae bacterium
AGAGCGGCAGTATCGGCCGGCTTTCCCTCCTTGCACTGGCCGGGCTCGCGCTGGGCGCCGCGTGGCGGCGTGTCGCGCGCCAGCCGCGATGACGCCCGCTTCACCGAAAAAAAGTCCCGAGGCCCGCCTGCTGGCGGGCCTCGTCGCGCTGAAGCTCGATCCGGCGCTGACGGGCCCGCTGCTGAAGTACCTCGGCGAGCTGGTGATCTGGAACAAGGCCTATAACCTTACTTCCGTGCGCGAGCCGGCCGAGATGGTCACGCGCCACCTGCTGGATTCGCTCGTCGTGCTGCCGCACGTTTCAGGCCGCGTCATCGACGTCGGCAGCGGCGCCGGGTTGCCGGGCGTTCCGCTGGCGCTGGCCAACTCCGCGCTGCACATGACGCTGCTCGACAGCGGCGGCAAGAAAGCGCGCTTCCTGCGCCATGCGCAGCGCACGCTGCCGCTGGGCAACGTCGAGGTGGTCGAGGCGCGCGCCGAGGCGTTCGTGCCGACGGCGCGTTTCGATTCCGTGATCACCCGGGCGTTCGGCTCGCTGCGCGAGTTTCTCGAGCAGACCGCGTCGCTGGGCGCGGACCGTGGCCGCTGGCTGTCAATGAAGGGTAAGCTGGACCGCAAGGAGCTGGCCGACGTGCCGCCCGGGTTCCGCATCGAGCAGCAGCTGCCGCTGAAGGTGCCCGGCCTCGACGAGGACCGCCACCTCATCATCTGCACCAGGACATGACCCGCATCATCGCGGTTGCCAACCAGAAAGGCGGCGTGGGCAAGACCACCACGGCCGTGAACCTCGCCGCCTCGCTGTCGGCGACGCGCCGGCGCGTGCTGCTGGTGGACCTCGACGCGCAGGGCAACGCGACCATGGGCGTGGGCGTGGACAAGTCCGCCGTCGCCAAGACCGCGCGCGACCTGCTGCTCGAGAAGGCCAAGCCGGACGAGGTGATCCGCGAGCTGCCGCAGCTCGGCTTCCACCTGATCCCGGCCAACGGCGACATGACCGAGGCCGAGATCCGGCTGCGCGAGATGCCGGTCGGCGATTTCGCGCTCAAGTCGGTGCTGGCCGAGATTTCCGACCGCTTCGACTTCATCATCCTCGACTGCCCGCCGACGCTGTCGAAGCTGACCGTCAACGCGCTGGTCGCGGCCGACGGCGTGCTGATCCCGATGCAGTGCGAGTACTACGCGCTCGAAGGGCTCACGGCGCTGGTGGACACGATCAATCGCATCAGGAAGCTGATCAACCCGAAGCTCGAGATCGAGGGCCTGCTGCGCACGATGTTCGATCCGCGCAACAACCTGGCCAACGAAGTGTCGGCGCAGCTCACCCATCACTTCGGCGACAAGGTCTATCGCACCATCGTGCCGCGCAACGTGCGCCTGGCCGAGGCGCCGAGCCACGGGCTGCCGGCGATGATCTACGACTTCGACTGCCCCGGCGCGCGCGCGTACATTGCGCTGGCGGGGGAGATGCTGCGCAAATACGATAGCGCGGCGCGGGCGGCCTGAGGGGACGGGGATGGCATTGAAGAAACGCGGTCTGGGGCGGGGGCTCGATGCGCTGCTCGGCACCATGGGCGCCAACGGCGGCCCGGAGCCGGGCGAGGACCTGGTCGAGCTGCCGATCGAGCTGTTGCAACCGGGCGCGCACCAGCCGCGCCGCAATTTCGATCCCGAGCAGCTCGAATCGCTGGCCGACTCGATCCGCGCGCAGGGCGTGGTGCAGCCGATCGTGGCGCGCCCGATCGGGGGCGACCGCTACGAGATCGTCGCCGGCGAGCGGCGCTGGCGCGCGGCGCAGAAAGTCGGCCTCAAGAACATCCCCGCAGTCGTGCGCAATCTGGATGACCGCGCGGCGATGGCGGTGGCGCTGGTCGAGAACATCCAGCGCGCCGACCTGAATCCGCTGGAAGAAGCCACGGCGCTGAAGCGCCTGATCGACGAAGTCGGCCTCACGCACGAGCAGTGCTCCGAGGCGGTCGGCCGCTCGCGCGTGCAGGTGACCAATCTGCTGCGCCTGTTCGAGTTGAACGAGGACGTGCAGGCGATGCTGCGCGCCGGCAAGCTGTCGCTGGGCCACGCCAAGGTGCTGCTCGGCGTCACCGGGCCGCGGCAAAGCTCCCTGGCCAACCTGGTGACCGCGCGGCAGTACTCGGTGCGCCAGACCGAGGAACTGGTGCGCGCCGCGCTCGCCGTGCGCAGCAGCGCGAAATCGCGCAAGCCGAACCGCTCGCCGCTGGAGTCGGACCTGTCGCAGCGCATCGGCCTGCCGGTGCGGGTGCAGCAGGGCAACGACGGCGCCGGGCGCCTGACGATCCGCTTCAAGCAGAAGTCCGAGCTCGACAAGCTGGTGCGATTGCTGCGCTGAATGGCCGGGGACTACACTCGGCATCCCATTGGGCGACGTACGGGGGGTCGTCATGAGCGGATCTTTCCTTTGGCGCGTTGTGGCCGCGGGCCTCGTGACGCTGGCGATCGTGACGCCGGCGCAGGCGAAAAAGCCGTTCGGCGTCCAGGTCACCGCGCCCGACGCCACGGGAAGTCCGACCACGTCGGATGCCGGGTTCTCCTCGGTCAGCGACGCCGTCGATTACCTGGACCCCGATTCACTCCGGGCGCTGTATCCGACGATCGATACCGCGGCGGTGCTTGTGGCGGTGGACTTCCGCGGACTGCCCCAGGGCATGCTGCTCACTTTCGCCAACAACGACGGCCTGCTCGACTTCCAGGTGCCCCTGTTCAATTTCAGCCGCACGTTCGGTCGGGCCTGCCTTCCTGCGGTTCCAGGCAACTGCGCCGACGTGCGCCGCGACGGGCTCCGTGAGCTGCAGGATTTTCTGCAGAGCAACCCGCAGTTCCTCAAGCGCCTGCTGACCGCGATGGCGCGCTTCTCCCCGATCGACCCGCTCGCCGGCAACCCCGACAGCCTGTTCTCGCGCAGCATGCGCGCCGATTTCCAGCAGGGCTTCACGCACAAGGTGTCGCAGATCTGGGGCTGCAACACGACGGCGTTCAACGGCAGCTTCGGCGCGCCGATCATGGTGGCCGCGGTGGGTGGCGTCGCCGACATTTTCGCCGACGCACAGGAGCGCGCCGCACGGCTGCAAGCGCAGAACGAAATCGGTTTCGGCGTGATGTACTCGGCCACCAGCGCGGAATCCGGCGCCGACGAATACGCGACGACCGGCATCACGGTGCCGCTCTCCTACACCGTGAAGTTCGATTCGGACCCGCGCAAGAAGCTGCGCTTCGACCTGCCGCTCGGCTATACCGATACCGAAGGCGCGGTTAGCTACGCGCTCGGGGTCGGCCTCGCCTACACGCACCCGCTGTCGGACGTCTGGACGCTGACTCCGGCCATCGGCGCCGGCGCGACCGGCTCCGACGATCTCGGCGCCGCCGGCGGCGTCTCCAGCTACTCGCTGACCAGCGCCTACACCTGGCGCCTGGGCGGCTTCGCGCTGTCGATGGGCAACGCGGTCGGCAAGTACGACGCACTGGCGCTGAAGATCGGTGACGTCGAGGCCGAGGCCGACATCAGCAACACCGTATTCACCAACGGCTTGCTGCTGACGGGCCCGAACTCGCTGATCGCACGCAATCTCATCATGGAGTATTCGATCACCGACACGCGCATCACCGGCGATGAGGTTTACGCCGACTCCTACGACGAGTTCGGCGTCGCGCTCGGCTACATCAACACGACCATGGGCGTGATCGACAGCTACAGCAAGGTCGGGCTGAGCTACCTCGTCGGCAGCGGCGACCTCGGCGACATCAGCAGCCTGCGGCTCAATCTCAGCGTGCGGTTCTAGGAGGCGCCATGAACATTCGTACGATGGTCGCGGCGATCCTGTTCGGGACTGCGCCGCTGCTGGCGGATGCGCAGGAGGCAATCGGCCAGGTGGCCCTCGTCACCGGCAGCGTGACGTCCGGCACCGGCGAGCAGGCGCGTGCGCTCAAGGCCGGCGACCCGATCCACGAGGGTCAGAGCATCACGGTGGCGGCCAACAGTTATGCCAGCCTGAAGTTCGCCGACGGCGGCCGCGTGCTGCTGCGGCCGAACTCCGAGTTCACGGTCGAGTCGTTCAAGTACGCGGGCCCGGCGCCGGTGGCGCCGGTGGCGCCGGTGACGCCGGAGGCCGGCACGCCCGCCGCGCCAGCCTCGGTGCAGGGCACGGCGTTCTTCCGCCTGGTGCGTGGCGGCTTTCGCGCCATCAGCGGCCTGATCGGCACGGTGGACCGGCAGTCCTACCGCGTCACGACTCCGGTGGCGACCATCGGCATCCGCGGCACCGATTACGAAGTGCAGATGTGCTCCGACGACTGCCCGGTGCCGCCGCAGGCGCGCGCCGCGGGCACGCTGGTGGCCGCCACGGAGCTGACCGGGCTCGAGCTCGCGCAGTCGGAGGCGGGGGCGGGCGCCGCTCCCGGCGGCGGCGTCATCGTCGCCACGCACGAGGGATCGGTGGAAGTGAAACCGCCCTCGGGCACCGTCACCTTCCAGGTGGACGCGGGGCAGGTGCTGCTGGCGTTGGCCAACGGGCAGAGCTTCGTGCTGCCGGCCGTGCCCGACATGATGCTGATCGATCCCGCGCCGAGTCCCGAGGCCTGCGAGTAGCCCATGGACAAATACAAGACCGCGTTGATCACCGGTGCTTCGAGCGGCATCGGCGAGGCCTTCGCCAAGGCGCTGGCCGGCAAGGGCATGGACCTGATCCTGGTGGCGCGCTCGGAGGACAAGCTGCGCGCGCTTGCCAAGCAACTCGCCGAGGTGCACGCGCGGCGCGTGGAAGTCGTCACGGCGGACCTCGCCACTGCCGGCAGCGCGGCGAAAGTGCACGCCGCCGCCGAGGCCCTGGGCATGCCGGTGGACCTGCTGATCAACAACGCCGGCTTCGGCACGGCGGGCGCGTTCCACAAGATCGAGGCCGAGCGCGAGCGCCAGGAGGTCCTGCTCAACGCGGCGGCCGTCGTCGATCTCACCCACGCCTTCCTGCCGGGCATGCTGGAGCGCAAGCGCGGCGGCATCATCAACGTCGCCTCGATGGCCGCCTTCCAGCCGCTGCCGTACATGAGCGTCTACGCCGCGACCAAGGCCTTCGTGCTGTCGTTCAGCCAGGGCGTGCGCGGCGAAGTGCGGAACAAGGGCGTCAAGGTGCTGTGCGTGTGCCCGGGCCCGGTGGACACGCCGTTCTTCGAGGCCACTGGTAACACGCGCCTGCGCAGCACGGTGCCGAAGGCGACGATGATGACGGCCGAAGCCGTGGTGCAGGCCAGTCTCCGGGCGTTCAAGGCCGGGCGCTCGACGGTGGTGCCAGGCGTGGCCAACAAGATGCTCAGGATCGGCACCCATTTCATGCCGAAAGATGCGCTGGCGGCCATGACCGCGATGGTGATGAAGCGCTAGTTCCTAGGGAATTGTTGCGTCGCAACATATTGACCCCCCTGTCACCCATTAAGTAAACTTCGCGCCCGCGCGGAAGAGGAGTTGCACGACTCCGCGCGGCTTCGTTCACAGGGCTCGATTGGACATCCCGGCGGATTCGACAGGGGCGCAGCGAGCGAGCTGGCGAGCGACGGTCGGCATCGCGATTGCACTGCAGTGGGGTGTCATCCTGGCGCTGAGCGGGATCGCCTGGATCTGGGGTGACGTGGCGGCGCAATCGTTGCTGCTCGGGGGCGCGGCGGTGGCGGTGCCCAACGCACTGCTGGCGCTGTGGCTGACGTTAAGGTTGTACCGGGGCGGGACCGTGGGCCTGACGTCGATGCTCGCGGGTGAATTGCTGAAACTGGGGGTGACGATCGCGTTGCTCGTGATCGTGGTG
>JBOICR010000062.1:0-3601 GCA_050740195.1 Nevskiaceae bacterium
TGTGCATCAAAACTTGTGCTTGCACAGGTTCTTCGGCTTGTGCTTCTGGAAGGTCGCAACGGGAGCGCCGCCCAGGGTGATCTCGATCGGACAGTTGCGGGTGACCAGGTCGTGCTTGACGTCGTAGGTCTTGCCGTCCTCCGGCACGAAGCTCGCCATCGCGAGGCACCGGGTCTTGCGGACTTCGGCGCCGACCGGCGGGGTGATCTCCGCTCCGGCCAGCACGTACAGGCGCTGGCCGATCGGCACCGGGACGGTCTTCGACTTGCGCGTCAGCATGTTGAAGCCCGCGATCCGTCCTTCCCCCTTCATCTCCTCGCAGGCTTCGCTCGAGTACATGTTGACCCAGCTGGAGGCGGCGATACCGGACGTGGCGGACACGATGTGCAGCTTGGCGTGGGGCCCGACGGGCTCGTCGTCGGCCCCGCTCACGGTGCAGACCGACGCCAACAACGCAGCTGGAAGAACGGCCAGGAAGCGCGGCAGCATGTGCAGAGTCCCTACTTGACGATCTTCAGCTCGACGCGGCGGTTCTCGGTGCGGCCTTCGCGCGTGTTGTTGTCCGCGATCGGCTCCGACTCGCCGTAGCCCACCGCCGTCAGCCGCGCGCCATCGATGCCCTTGTCGATCAGGTACTGGCGCACCGAGTCGGCGCGGCGCTGCGACAGGGCCTTGTTGGCCGCGTCGGCGCCCTGCGAGTCGGTGTGGCCGCCCAGCTCGACCTTCAGGCCGGCTTGGCCGGACAGGCCCGCGACGGCGGCCTCCAGCACGACCTTGGCCTCCGGCGTCAGCGTGGCCGAGCTCGGCAGGAAGTTGACGCCCTTCAGCACGATGCTCTGCTCCTCGGTCGCGACCGCGCAGCCCTTGGCGTCGACCTTGAGGCCCTCGAGCGTGCATTCGCACTCGTCCTGGTCGTCGTAGATGCCGTCGTTGTCCGAGTCCGTCCGCATGGCAGGCGCGGCCGGCGGGCAACCGTCCGCGGTGGACGCAGGCGTGGACGGGCAGGCGTCCTTGCTGTCGGGCAGGCCGTCGCCATCCGAATCCACCACGCGGGTGGGCGTCGGCGCCGGCGCGGCAGGCTGGTCCCAATCACCCAGCCCGAACAGCAGGCCGATGCTGAGGCGATAGTCCACGAACGAGGACCGGTTGGCATACAGCGCGTCGTTGCGCACGCTCATCGCGGAAAGGCCCGCGCGGCCGTGCATCGGTCCGATCGGGAACAGGATGCCGCCTCCGGCTTCCACGCCGGGAAACGCCTTGCTGACGTTGGCGTTGTGCTCGCCGACCATGCCGAGGCCGGCGAATACGTAGGGGGTCCAGTTGTTCATGTAGAAGTGCTGGGTCAGGTCGAGCATGAAGCCCTTCTGGTCGTCGCCCGTCGAGAACGTGGTCGGCAGCGGGTTGCCGAACACCGCGATCTCGAGGCCGGTGCGCGATCCGCTGCTGCTCCGGAGTTCGTTGCCAAAGCCGAGGCGCCAACCGAGGGTGTTGTCGCCCTCGGGGATGCGCTCCTCCGGCATGACGAAGCTCCCTTCGAGGAACAGATAGAGGTCCGGCACTTCCGCCTGCGCCACGGGCGCCGCCAGTATTCCCAGCGCCGCTGTCATCATCTTGACGATGATCGCCTCCTGTCTCAGCGCGCCATCTGTCTCAGCATGTAGTGCAGCACCCCGCCGTTCTCGTAGTACTCCCATTCCTTCGGCGTGTTGATGCGCACGCGGGCCTTGAACGTCTTGTCCTTGCCGCCGGCCTTCTTCGCGTGCACCGTGACCTCGGAGGCGCCCTTCTTGAGGCCCTCGATGTCGAACACCTCGGTGCCGTCGAGGCCGAGCGACTGCGCGGTGTCGCCGTCCTTGAAATTCAGCGGCAGCACACCCATGCCGACCAGGTTGGCGCGGTGGATGCGCTCGAAGCTCTCGGTGATGACCGCCTTCACGCCGAGCAGGATCGTGCCCTTGGCCGCCCAGTCGCGCGAGCTGCCGGTGCCGTACTCCTTGCCGCCGAGTACGACCAGCGGGATCCCGTCCTTCTGGTATTTCATCGCGACGTCGTAGATCGGCTCGACCGGCCCCGGCTCCTTCATCTGGCTGCCGTTCAGGTAGCGCGACACGCCGCCCTCGACGCCGGGCGTCATCGCGTTCTTGATGCGGGTGTTGGCGAAGGTGCCGCGCATCATGATCTCGTGGTTGCCACGCCGCGAGCCGAAGCTGTTGAAGTCGGCTTTCTGCACGCCGTGCTCCATCAGGTACGTGCCTGCGGGCCCGTCTTTCTGGATGTCGCCGGCCGGCGAGATGTGGTCGGTGGTGATCGAGTCGCCGAGCAGCGCCAGGCAGCGCGCGCCCTTGACGGTCGGAATGCCGGGTGGCTTCCTGGTGATGCCGGTGAAGTAGGGCGGGTTCTGCACGTAGGTGCTCTTCGCGTCCCAGTTGAAGGTCTCCGACTTCTTGACCTTGATGCCCTGCCAGCGGGCGTCGCCCTTGAGCACGTTGGCGTAGCTCTTCTTGAACAGCTCGGCGGTGACGGCCTTGGCCACCGCGTCCTGGATCTCCTTGTTCGACGGCCAGATGTCCTTCAGGAACACGTCCTTGCCATTGCTGCCCTTGCCGATCGGATCCCTGGTCAAGTCGATGTCGGTCGTGCCGGCGATGGCGAACGCGACCACCAGCGGCGGCGAAGCCAGGTAGTTCATGCGCACGTCCTGGTGGACGCGGCCCTCGAAGTTGCGGTTGCCCGACAGCACCGCCGACACGCTCAGCGTGTTGTCGTGGATCGCCTTGCCGATCGGCTCGTTCAGCGGGCCCGAGTTGCCGATGCAGGTGGTGCAACCGTAAGCGGTGACGTAGAAACCCAGATGTTCGAGGTCCTCGATCAGTCCGGCCTTCTTCAGGTACTCGGTGACGGCCAGCGAGCCCGGCGCCAGCGAGGTCTTCACCCACGCTTGCGACTTCAGGCCCAGCGCGCGCGCCTTGCGCGCGAGCAGCCCGGCGCCAATCAGCACGGACGGATTGGACGTGTTGGTGCAGGACGTGATGGCGGCGATCACCACCGCGCCGTCCTTGAGCGCGTAGCTATGACCCTGGTCCTTGACGTTGGCCGGGCCCTTGGACGGGCGCATCTTCTGCTCGGCTTCGAAGGCCTTGCGGAAGTTGCCCTTCACGTCCGACAGCAGCACGCGGTCCTGCGGGCGCTTCGGCCCGGCCAGGGACGGCTTGATCGAGCCCAGGTCGAGGCTCAGCACGTCGGTGTACTCGGCCTCCGGCGCGTCGGGTGTCCACCACATGCCCTGCGCCTGCGCGTAAGCCTTGACCACGGCGACCTGGTCGTCGCTGCGGCCGGTCAGGCGCAGGTAGGTCAGGGTTTCCTCGTCGATCGGGAAGATGCCGCAGGTCGCGCCGTACTCGGGTGCCATGTTGGCGATGGTGTTGCGATCGGCGGCCGACAGGTTGCCGACGGCCGGGCCGAAGAACTCGACGAATTTCTCGACCACGCCGCGCTTGCGCAGCATCTCGGTCACGGTCAGCACCAGGTCGGTGGCGGTGGCGCCCTCGGCGAGCTTGCCGGTCAGGCGCACGCCGATCACCTCGGGAATCAGCATCGACGA
>JBOICR010000063.1:0-4944 GCA_050740195.1 Nevskiaceae bacterium
TCAAGGAGCCTCGGCCGCTCAAGGCCGACGCGCGCGTCGTGGTCAAGAACGTGGAAGGCCTGATCGAGGTCGAGGGCTGGGACAAGCGCGAGCTCGAGCTGACCGGCGAGCTCGGCCCGGACGTCGAGAAGCTCGAGATCACCGGCAACGAGTCCTCGATCCGGATCGAGGTCAAGCTGCCTCGCAGCAAACACGACATCGACGGCGACACCCGCCTGAAACTGAAAATCCCGTACGGCGCGACGCTGGAGGCACAGGGCGTCAGCGCCGATGTGCGCGTGCGCGGCCTGAAGGGGCCGGTCACGGCGGAGAGCGTCAGCGGCGACGTGCGGCTCGAAGTCGAGTCGGCGAAGATCAAGGGCTCCTCGGTCAGCGGTGACGTCGTCGTCGACGCGCCGGCGAAGGAGGCGCGGCTGAATTCGGTCAGCGGCGACGTGCGCGCGCGCGGCATCCGCGGCGAGCTACGCGTCGAATCGGTGTCCGGCGACATCACGATCGAGGGGCGCGAGCTGGCGTCGCTCGAAGCCGAGACCGTGTCCGGCGACGTCAACCTCGACGTCGAGCCCACGCGCGAGGCCAACATCAGCGTCGAGACTCTGTCCGGCGAGGTGACCGTGACGCTGCCGTCCGAGCCCCAGGGCGAGATCCGCGTCGAGACCTTCAGCGGCGAGATCAGCTCGCCGTGGTGGAAGATCGACGAGGATGAGAAGGAATTCCGCCGCGACGGCACCGGCAAGGGCCGCCTGAGCCTGCACAGCTTCAGCGGCGACATCGTGGTGCGCAGGCGCTGACTGCCGCGCGTTCCCCAGCCCCTCTCCCGCGAGAGGGGTTTTTTTTCAGTGCCGGAAGTGGCGCACGCCGGTGAACACCATGGTGAGGCCATGCTCGTCGGCCGCCGCGATCACCTCCGGGTCGCGCATCGAGCCGCCCGGCTGGATGATGGCACTGATGCCCGCGGCCGCTGCGGCGTCCACCGTGTCGCGGAACGGGAAGAACGCGTCGGAGGCCATCACCGAGCCGCGGACCTCGAGTTTCTCGTCAGCTGCCTTGAGGGCGGCGACCTTCGCGCTGTAGACGCGGCTCATCTGGCCGGCGCCGATGCCGAGGGTCTGCAGCGCGTTGGCATAGACGATCGCGTTGGACTTCACGAACTTCACGACTTTCCAGGCGAACATCAGGTCCAGCATCTGGGCTTCGTTCGGCACGCGCCGGGTGACGATCTTGAGCTGCCCCGGGCTGGGCTCGGCGAGGTCGGCGTCCTGCAACAGCAGCCCGCCAGCGACACGCTTGTAGTCGAGCCAGGCCGGCGCCGGGGCGGGCCAGGGCCCGCACTCGAGCAGCCGCACGTTCGGCTTGGCCCCGCCGAGCTTCGCCGCCTCGGCGGCGATGGCCGGTGCAACGATGACCTCGACGAACTGCCGGTCGAGGATCGCCTGCAGCGTCGCCGCGTGCAGCTCGCGGTTGAAGGCGATGATGCCGCCGAACGCCGAAGTCGGGTCGGTGCGGTAGGCGCGCTGGTAAGCCTCGCCGATGCCGCTGTCGGTGGTCGCCACGCCGCAGGGGTTGGCGTGCTTGACGATGACGCAGGCCGGGCCGGTGAACTGCTTCACGCACTCGAGCGCCGCGTCGGCGTCGGCGATGTTGTTGTAGGACAGGTCCTTGCCCTGCAGCTGACGGGCCGCGGCGATCGTCCCGGGCGCCGCGTCGCGCTCAACGTAGAACGCGGCGCGCTGGTGCGGGTTCTCGCCGTAGCGCAGGTCGAGCTTCTTGCCGAGCTGCAGGCCCAGCACGGCCGGGAAGGGTACGCGCGTGCCGTCGGGCGCAAGGCTGCTCAGGTAGCCGGCGACGTTTGCGTCGTAGCGCGCGGTGTGGGCGAAGGCCTTGGTCGCGAGCTCGCGGCGCAGCGCGTCCGTCACCGAGCCGGCGCGCGCCGCCTCGAGCACGCGCCCGTAATCGGCCGGGTCGACGACCACGGCCACGTGGGCGTGGTTCTTGGCGGCGGCCCGCACCATCGCCGGGCCGCCGATGTCGATGTTCTCGATCGCATCGGCCAGGCTGCAATCCGGCCGGGCCACCGCCTGCTCGAAGGGGTACAGGTTCACCACCAGCAGGTCGATCGGGGCGATGCCGTGCTCGCGCATGACCGCGTCGTCGACGCCGCGCCGGCCGAGCAGGCCGCCGTGGATTTTCGGGTGCAGCGTCTTGACCCGGCCGTCCATGATCTCCGGGAAGCCGGTGACCGAGGAGACTTCCTTCGCCGGGATGCCGCTGTCCTTCAGCAGCTTGTGGGTACCGCCGGTCGACAGCAGCTCGACGCCGAGCCCGGCGAGGGCGCGGGCTAAATCGACGAGACCGGTTTTGTCCGAGACCGAGAGCAGCGCGCGCTTCATGCCCTGATCAGGCACGTGCGCTGGGCTGTTCTTTGATCTTGTGGTGGCGCAGCTTCTTGCGCAGCGTGGCGCGGTTCAGCCCGAGCACCGACGCGGCGCGGGACTGGTTGCCGTCGCAGTACTTCAGCGTCGCCCGCAGCAGCGGTGCCTCGACCTGGTCGAGGACCATGCCGTAAAGGTCTTTCGGTGCGTGGCCGTTCAGCGCCCTGAAGAATCCGTCGAGGCTGTGCGCGACGTAATGACTCAGCGGCCTGGTGCTGTCTGTTTTTTGTGCGGACATGGTCCTGTTCCCCAACCCCGTCCCCCGCGCTGCCTGTGCGCGTCGCCCTGCAGCGCGACGGGGCGGCAATCATACCCTCATCGCCGCGAAAAAAAACAGCGACTCCATTCGCATTCGCAAACTGCGCAACGCGTGTCAAGTCTTGCGCGTCACAAAAACCTGTGCAGGTCAGCGGCGCTTCTGCCCGTGCAGCCGGGTCCAGCCCTCGTGGCGGGCCGGCGCGCGCCAGTCGCACCACGGCGCGAACGCCGCGGCGACGTCGGCGGCCTGCGCATCGAGCACGCCGGCCAGCACGATGTCGCCGCCCGGCGCCAGCGCGGCGCACAGCCGCGGCGCCAGCTCGATCAGCGGCCGCGCCAGGATGTTGGCCAGCACCACGTCGAAAGGCCTGCCGGCGAAATCCGCCGCCGCGACCGCTTGCAGGCGGTCGCCGAGGCCGTTGGTGAGCGCGTTCTCGCGCGTCGCCAGCAGCGCCTGCGGATCGATGTCCACGCCGGTGGCGCGCGCGGCACCCAGCTTCAGCGCCGCGATCGCCAGCAGGCCGGAGCCGCAGCCATAGTCGAGCACGTCCTTGCCGGCGAGCGGCGCGCCGGCGAGCCACTCAAGGCACAGCGCGGTGCTCGGGTGCGTGCCGGTGCCGAACGCGAGGCCGGGGTCGAGCGCGACGATCACGGCGCCGGGCTCGCGGATCTCGCCGACCTTGGCGCGCGGGCTGACCCACAGGCGCCCGCCGAACTTCAACGGCTTCCAGTCGCGCAGCCAGATGCGGACCCAGTCCTGCTCCTCGAGTTCGGCCGTCGTGATGATCGCGCCGGCGCCGTCGGGCAGCGTGTCGCGCAGCGCGGCGATCACCGGCGCGAAATCGCAGTCCAGGGGGAACAGGCCGATGGTGCGGGTGCGCGGCCACAGCGGCGTTGCGCCGGGCGCGGGCTCGATCACGGGGTCGTCGGCGGCGTCGACCTGCGTCACCGACTGCGCGCCGTGGGCGAGCAGGACCTCCTCGGCGAACTCGGGATGGAGGGTCAGGACCACCAGCTGGGGCAGGCGGCCCGTGGCTGCGGTCACTCCCACTCCGCGAGCATTTCCTCGAGGTAGTGGATGTGATGCCTGCCGGCGCGGAACACCTTGTCCTGCATGATGCGCCGCTGCAGCGGAATGTTGGTGCGGATGCCGTCGACGATCATCTCCGACAGCGCCACCTGCATGCGCTCGATCGCCGCCTCGCGCGTCGGCCCGTGCACGATCAGCTTGGCGACCATCGAGTCGTAGTTCGGCGGTACGGTATAGCCGGCGTACAGGTGCGAGTCGATGCGCACGCCGAGCCCACCCGGCGTGTGGTACTTCTGCACCGTGCCCGGCGAGGGCACGAAGCGGCGCGGGTCCTCGGCGTTGATGCGGCACTCGATGGCGTGGCCGCGCGGCTTGAGCTTCTCCTGCTTCAGGGTCAGGTGCTCGCCGGCGGCGATGCGGATCTGCTCCTTGATCAGGTCCACCGCCGTGACCTGCTCGGTCACCGGGTGCTCGACCTGGATGCGGGTGTTCATCTCGATGAAGTAGAACTTGCCCTGGTCGTAGAGGAATTCCATCGTGCCGGCGCTGCGATAGCCGATGCGCCGGCAGGCTTCGACGCAGATCATGCCGATCTCGTCGCGCTGGGCCTGGGTGATGTGCGGGGCCGGGGATTCCTCGACCACCTTCTGGTTGCGCCGCTGCATCGAGCAGTCACGCTCGCCCAGGTGCACGACGTGGCCGTGGGCGTCGGCCAGCACCTGGACCTCGACGTGGCGCGGCGTCTCGAGATATTTCTCGAGGAACACGCTGCCGTCCTTGAACGCCGCGGCGGCCTCGACCCGCGCCAGCTGGATTTTCTGGATCAGCTCGCCTTCGCTGCGCACCACGTGCATGCCGCGGCCGCCGCCGCCGGAGGCGGCCTTGATCAGCACCGGGTAGCCGACCTTCGCGGCGATCGCGTGGCACTCGGCCTCGTCCTCCGGCAGCACGCCCTCGGAGCCAGGTACGCACGGCATCCCGGCCTTGATCATCGCCGCCTTGGCGGTGGTCTTGCCGCCCATCAGGCGGATCGTTTCCGGCCGCGGGCCGATGAAGGTGAAGCCACTCTTCTCGACGCTCTCGGCGAAGTCGGCGTTCTCGGAGAGGAAGCCGTAGCCCGGGTGGAAGGCGTCGGCCTGCGCGACCTCGGCCGCGCTGATGATCGCGGCCAGGTTCAGGTAGCTCTGGCCGGCCGGCGGCGGGCCGATGCAGACGGCTTCGTCG
>JBOICR010000064.1:0-2321 GCA_050740195.1 Nevskiaceae bacterium
TGTGATGGGAGCGCATCGATGTGCGTTCGCGCGGTGCGCGCGGCGACGAGGCATCGCAAGGATTCGTGGCAGCGAGACGGGAGGCGAGCGCACCCCGGCGACTGCGCCAGGGGCGGTGCGTCGATCGGTCTGCGGGATCGCGTGCCGTGCATTGGCCTGCGGTGTTCACCGCTACGTGTCGGGGGGCGGACGGTGCACCAGGCGTACCCGGCGCGTGGTAATCGGAAAGAGTCGGCCGCCACAGTGCGGACACCGGGGAGCCGTCCGATCGTTGCCAGCCTCGAATGGGTCGGCGGTCACCGGTGCGCTGGCGGCTGTGTCAGTGTCGCGCCGCGTGTGCGCCAGCACGAGAGGTTCGGTTGTGGCAGGAAGGGGAGCGAGTAACTCCTGTGCCCGGCGCAGGGGCGCACGACAAATTTGTGAGATGGTCTCATTGCGGCCCGCCGGCCAGCGCCGCTGAGCGCCGCTCCCAGAAGTCTTCGAAGCGGCCGGAGAGTACGCAGCAGCGCAGCGCGATGATCGCGTCGGCGCCAGCAACGGTCCAGTGCATCCCGGCGCGCTTGAGCCGGGTGCCGACGGCTGTCTTGCAGCCGGCCTCCACGACGCCGGTCGAGGTGCAGAACCCCTGGGCACGGAACTCGGAGTAGCGCATCCGGTCGCGGTTGGTGGTGACGTAGCCCAGACACTTGCGGGCCTCATCGCTGGCGCCGGCATGTACCCGCAACTCGGCAAGGACGGTGTCGATCTTGCCCGCCTCCAGTTCATCGCGCCGCTCTTTGCCCCATTGCTCCCCCAGTTCGCTGCCCGCGCCGTAGATCGCCTTGGCTGCGTCCCAGAGGTGGCCCTTGGCATGGAAGAGGTCAACGATCTGCACGGCGCCGGGAAACAGTTCCCCGGTGAGATTCCAGATCCAGGGCGCCCCGTCGCCCAGGACGACGCGGCGTTGGGCTTGGGCAAACCCGCTTCGGCGTGCCGCGCGATCCACGCGTTGGCCGAAGTCGGAAAGGGTCTCGTCGGTGTCGCGGCTGGCCGCGCTCTCGATGGCGGCCGAGTAGCTGACCGATCCTGTGTCGCGCACGGGCACGCCCTCCTCGTCGCGGCCCTCTGCGGTCCAGACCGTGACGAGCTTGACTTCACGCGTCTTGGCCGAGCCGTCGGGCTGTTTGCCCTGGCGAGCTTGGAGTTCCGCGTCCCGCATCGGAACGCCCGTACCGTCCATGCCCAGATACATCGTCGGCGCCGCGGGCGGCGCCGGTTCGACCACGGCGCGCTCGTCGCACGCGATCTCGCACCCCAGTGCCTCGGCGGTGCGCTCGACTTGCTTGGCATCGACGGCGAGGCCCGCCAACTCGTGCATCAACTCGCTGGACTCGGCGAAGCTGACCATGGACGCCGACTTGCCCACCATGCGGGTAGTCGCCGGGGAGAGCGAGCGGTCGTGCAGCCCCAGCGCCCGGTCGCGCGGACAGAAGCCGGCCGCACACGGCTCGCAGTGGTAGTAGGCGCGCGCGAGCGTCAGCTCGCCCAGCGCCGTCGTGAAGGTCTTGGTATGCCGCCCGGCGTAGCGCGCCGGCCGGCCACACGGGCACGGTAGCGTCGGCCCCGCGTGGTCCGTGGTATCGGCGTTGAACCGGCGCTCGATGGCCCGAGCGGCAACGTGCAGGGCCTGGCGGCGCGCCGCGGTCTCGATGGCCTCGAAATCCAGGCCGTCAACCGCCCCGGGGCCGATCAGCGCTTCGATTTCGGTGGCGACTTCGCCGGCGAACGCTTCTTTGAGCCCCCCTTTTTGGCCGCCTCCGTCTCGGCGGCCGCCTGGGGTGCGTCCAGTTCCTGATCTGACCATCGCTCGCAAGCCTGCCAGTACGCTTCGACATCCTTGCGGAACTGCTGGCCTGCTTCCACCTGCTGACGAAGCACGGGGGCCTGGGCCGCCGAGACGGAGCGGGAACGGCTTGTGCCGCCCACCGTGCGTACGACGCTGGTGTACGGTCCGTGGCGTGCCTGCTGATCGTCGGCGCAGCCACAACCAGCCTTGTTGCATTTCAAATAGCGCACCGACAGCGAGCCTCGCCGCATGGGCTTGGCCTCGGCGAGGCGGCGCGCGAGCTCACGGACGTGGGTGGGAACCTCGGTCGGTGTGGGCATATAGCCTCCTTTCGAGTATTATACTCGAAAGACCGCCACGCCGCAACGACGAAACCCGCAGCCACCACAACCGTGACGTGCACCCCAGTTGGCCTCGGTTGTTGACTGCTGAAGAAAACTCTGCTCCCGCTGGAGGAAATCTTCCCACCCGTCGTCGACGACCGTCTGCCTTTCGT
>JBOICR010000065.1:0-3095 GCA_050740195.1 Nevskiaceae bacterium
CCCGCAGGGCGAACGTCAAGCCCGGCCAAGGCGTCAGGCGGCTTTTTTCCTCCGCATCGATTCGCCTTTGAGCTCCAGGCGGTGGGCGTTGTGCACGAGGCGATCGAGGATGGCGTCGGCGAGCGTGGGGTCGTCGAGGTAACGGTGCCACTGCTCGACGGGCAGCTGGCTCGTGACCAGCGTGCTGGTCTTGTCGAAGCGGTCGTCGAGAATCTCGAGGAGGTCGCGCTTGATCTCGTCGGCGAGCGGCGCGAGGCCGAAGTCGTCGAGGACGACCAGGTCGGCCTTGGCGAGGTGCTTGAAGAAGGCGCTCTTCTTCTGCTGGGCGCCGGCACGCAGCAGGTCCTCGGTCAGTCGTGTCAGGCGGAAGTAGCGCACGCTCTTGTCCTGGCGACAGGCCTGCTGGGCGAGGGCGCAGGCGATGTAGCTCTTGCCGACGCCGGTCGGTCCGGTGATCAGCAGATTCAGGCGCTGATCGATCCAGCCCAGATCGGCGAACTGCGTCAGCCGACCGCGCTCGATGCCGCGCGTGGCGCGCACATCCAGGTCTTCGATGCAGGCCGGTTGCGGCAGCTTGGCCCAGCGCAGGCGCTGCGACAGCCGGTGGGCCTGGCGGTCGGCCATCTCGTGCTGGACCAACAGGCTCAGCCGATCCTCGAAGGCCAGCGCGCTGGCGTCGGGGCTGGCGGCCTGGCTTTCCAGCGCGCGGATCATGCCGCGCAGGCCAAGGGTCTCCATCTGTGCGATCAGGGGCTGGGTCAGCATGGCGAGGAATCTCCGAAGTAGTCCGGGCCGCGGACGTTTTCATGCTCGATGCGCGGCAGCGGGGGTGCCGGCGGTGCCGGCGGGGTCTTGATCAGGATGGCGATGGCGCGATAGCTGACGCTCTTCAGGCGCAGGGCCTGTCCGCAGGCGGCTTCCAGCGCCTCGGGGCTGTGGTCCTTGGCCAGACGCAGGATGCCCAGGCACGCGCGCAGCGTCTCGTCGCGGTGCTTGCGCCGTCCGGCCTGGGCCTGGATCACCGCGGCGGTGGCCGCGCCGATGGCCTCGGCGCGGCGCTGCAGGCGCTCGTGATTCAACTCGACCACGGCTTGATGCGCCGGCGGCCGGTGCGCGGGGTCGGTCGTGAACTGCCCTTTGTGGGTGCCCTTGAGATGCGCCGCGACGCGCTGGCCCTTGAGCAGGATTTCCACGGTGCTGGCGGTGATGCGCAGCTCGACGGTCTTGCCGACCAGGCCGAAGGGCACGGAGTAATAGCGCCGGTCGAGCTCGACGTGATAGTCCAGGTGCACCTTGGCCTTCTTCCAGGTCGCGTACTCGTAGGGCCGCTCGGGCAAGGCACGCAGCGCGGCGCGCTCGGCCGACTCGAACACGCTCCGGCGGCTGCCCTCGCGCTTCTGGAACGGCTGGTCATTGAGCGCGGTGAGCAACGGCCGCATGGCCGCGTTGATCTCGGCGATGGAAAAGAACTGCCGATCGCGCAGCGGCGCCAGAATCCAACGCTCGACGACCTGCACCGCGGATTCCACCGTCGCCTTGTCGCGCGGCGTCATCACCCGTGCCGGCAGCACCGTGATGCCGTAATGCGCGGCCAGATCCTGGTACGCCGGATTGATGTCCGGGTCGTAGCGGTGGGCGCGAGTCACGCCGGCCTTCAGATTGTCCGGCACCGCCGCTGCCGGCACGCCACCGAAGAAGGTCAGCGCCCGCACATGCGAGCCGAGCCAATCCGCAGCCGTCTGGCTCGTCGTGGCCTCGGCGAAGGTGTAACCGGAGTGACCCAGCGCCGCCACGAAGATCTGCGCCGCCCGCACCTCCCCGGTCAACCGGTCGATCAGCGGCAGCGTCAGCCCGGCGTAGTCGACGAACAGTTTGTCGCCCGGCACGTGCTCGAAGCGCATGACCAGGTCCTGGCTCTTGCGCCAGCGCCGGTACACCTCGCAGAACTGGCTGTACTCCAGCCCCTGCGGATGCTGCGTGCGGTACTCGCGCCACAGCAGGCGCCGCGTCACGCCCTTGCGGCCGAGCTGCCGCTGCATCCACTCGACGTCCGGTCCCGTCGTCAGCACCGGGCGGCCAGCCTTGCGCGGATACAGCCGCGCGATCAGCGCGCTCTCGTCCACGTCGTCCGGCCACGGCCAGCTCAACCCGGCTCCGGCCAGCCGCTCCAGTGCCACCTGCACCGTCGAACGCGCCACGCCGGCGGCCGCCGCAATCTCGTCCATCGTCCGTCCGGCCTCGAACCGCAACCGGGCAATCTCCCGCAACTTGCGCATGGATAACCTCGCTTGAGCCATCGCCGCCTCCCTGAATGAGGCGCGAGGCTACTGGTTACCCGCTCGCCGTACCGGGAATTACCGGAATCCCGTACCGAGGATTACCGGAATCACATACCGGGGATTATCGGAATCGCGTACCGAGGATTACCGGATTACGCAGTAATGACGACAACGATCGCCAACTGGGTTCCAACAGCCCCTATGCGCAGGTTGTCGGCGCCGAATTTCAAATAGCGGGTGAAGTCAACGCCTACGGAGTGTATGAAGGAGATCTAGCTCGAAGGCAGTTGTCGTACGTGACCCTAATTCCAGGAGTTGGCATTGCCGGCCCGGAGATCGCGTTCAAGATAAAAATGCCCAAGGGGGCGCGCCTCAAGGTCTTGAGCGCCTGGCGCGAGAGTGGGGTCCTCAGCCACGATGTCTACTATGTTGTTGCCTTATCGGACAGCGGCCTGCCCCAAGGTACGCCGGTGCGGATTGAACTGAGTCGGGGGAATGATGCGAACGGCTCGCTCAACCAAAAGGTTTACGAAAGAGTGGGGTCGTGACCGATAGGTCTTGGGGTGGCCTAAACACCTACGCCTATATACGGTCTGGTGCGGCATGGCGAGGTGGCTCAGCAGCAGGCGCACCTTCCAGGCGTTCTGGGACGGCAGGTAGTCGTATAGCGTCAGCATCGGCGCACGGTAATGCCGATGGCGACATCGGTGGTACCGGAAACGCGACAACCAATTCCTACTTCTTGCGGCTGGCGTAGTACGCGGCGACCTTCGCGTGCGCCATCACGCGCTCGAAGTGCTTGGCGAGCGCCGGCGC